>DAOSXE010000027.1 GCA_035380285.1 bacterium
CGCGGTCGGAGAGGGCGCCCCCGGGTAAAACCCAGACCCCCACCCCGGAGGGGTACAAGACCCCGCCCCCCACCCCCACTCCGGTCCCCACCGCCTCCGTCACCCCCTCGGTCCCCTGCGGGCCCGCGGGCCCGGACGATTACCTGGTCATGGAGTCCAGCGACTACAACGGCGACGGCGTGATCGACATCGCCCTCTACCGGCCCGGTCTCGGGCTCTGGGCCGTGCGCGGGGTTACCTTCGTCTACTACGGGCAAGGGACCGACCGGCCCGTGCCCGGCGATTACGACGGGGACTACACCACCGATATCGGGGTTTTCCGCAACGGCCGCTGGCTGATCCGGAACCTGACCCGATTTTTCTATGGGCAAAGCGGCGACCGACCCCTGCCCGTCGACTATACCGGCGACGGCCGGGTCGACCCGGCCGTGTACCGCCCCTCCACCGGGGCCTGGATGGTCCGGGGTTTGACCCGTTTCTGGTTCGGGCAGGAAGACGATTTCACCGTCCCCGGCCATTTCACCGCTCAACGGTCCTTCCTCCCCGCCGTCTTCAGACCCTCCAACGGCCTCTGGCGGGTCCGGAACCTGACCCGGGCTTACCTCGGGCGGATGGGGGACTGGCCCGCCGTCGGCGATTACGAGGGGGACAGCGTCTGGGAGATCGCCGTCTTCCGGCCTTCGTCCGGGCTCTGGACGGTCCGGTGGGTCACCCGGGTCTGGTTCGGGCAATGCCTGGACCGGCCGGTCAACGCCGATTACGACGGCGACGGCATCGAAGATCCCGGGATCTTCCGCCCCGCCACCGGACTCTGGACCAATACCGCCGGCGACTTCTTCTATTTCGGGCAAAACGGGGATCTTCCTCTCACCCGTTGAATCCGCGGGTCTACGGCTCTCTTCCGCCGCCCGAAGCGGCGGAAGAGAGCCGGTTTTTCGTGAACCCTTCCGGTAGGAATTGTGGATAATCCCGTTGATAAACTGTGGATAATTGTGGAAAACCCGGGTATTTCTGTTGAGAAACTGTTGACAATTGCCCTCCGGGGGTTACACTTGGTGTTCTTCTCTGAAGAGACCGCAGTTGAGGCCACGGAATGACCGCGCAGCTAGACCTGAAATCCGGCGAAGAACAGGATCTGTTTCAAAAAATCCGAGAACACCCCGAGCAACTTTCCGCCTACCGGCGGCTGGCCCGGGTCCTGGCCAAGCGCGACAACTGCGACGGCGCCGTCGCCGTTCTCAAACAGGCGGCGCGCCGGGACCCGGGCGACCGGGAGACCCGAGTGCTGCTGGCCCACGTCTACGAAAACGCCGGGCGCCTGCCCGAGGCGGCGCGGGTACTGCGGGCCTTGATCAAACGCGGGGCCGTGCGTTTCCTCCCCTACGAGCGCCTGGCCCGGGTCTATAAGAAGCAGGGCCGGAGAACGGCCGTCGCCCCCCTGCTCGAGGCGGTCCCCGGCGGCAGTCCCCTCCGGGAACGCGCCCTCAAGAAACTGGTCGAGATTTATAAGGAAGAAGGGAAGTGGCGGCCCGCCCTGGACGCGGCGGAGCGCCTGATCGCCGAATTCGGCCCGGAGTTCGGCCGGGTCAAGGACCGGGCACGCCTGCTCGACCGCCTCGACCGCCCCCGGGAAGCGATCGCCTTCTACCGGCAGGCGGCCCGGCTCAGCCCCGAAAACCCCGACGTCCCCTTTCTGCTCGGGCTCTGCCAGAAGCGCTCGGGGGACAGAACCGGGGCCCGGGAGACCTTCCTCGGCCTGACCGGGATCCGGCACGGGTACTACGGCGGGAACATGCAGCTGGCGGAGATGGATATCGAGGACGGAGACCTGGAGGCGGCGGAAGAACGCTTGAGAAAACTGGACGCCCGCTGGCCCGGGAATTCCCGGGTCAACCTCAACCGTGCCCGGATCATGCTCGAGCGGGGGCGCGCCGCCGAAGCCCTGGAGACCGCCCGCGCCAATTACCGTCTCACCCCCTTCTACTACACCGACGAACTGGCCCTGGGCTACGAGACCATGGCCGAAGCCATGAAGAAAACCGGGGTCAAGGGGCCCCTGCCCGCTCTCTACCGCCGCCTGGCCCGCAGGCTGCGGCGCGGCGGCGATTATTTCAAGATCATGGCCGCCCTGATCGAAGAACTTCTGAACAAGAAACGGTTCGAAACGGCGCTCCTGGGGGCCGACGAACTCCTGGAGCGTTTCCCCGACAACTCGCTGGGCTGCGCCCGCAAAGCCGAGGCGCTCAAGCTTCTGGGCCGAACGGCCGAAGCCGCCGACTTCGCCCGGCGGGCCGCGGCGGAACGCGATCCCCGCTATCTGGCCGACCGACTCCGGGGCTTGCGCCTGCTGGAGGAAATCCACCGGGAGAACGGCCGCCGCGAGGAGGCCGAAGCCGCGCGCCGCGAGGCGGCGGCCGCCGGAACCCGCCATGCGCCCCGGGCGCGGAAAGGAAACTCATGACCTCGTCGACCGCGACGACCGGCCGCGACGATCCCCGGATCCGCAATCTGAGCCGGGAGATACGGGAACACCCCTCCCGGGCTTCGGCCTACAAGGAGATGGCCCGGCTGCTCCGGGAAGTCGAACGCCCCCGCTCGGCGGCCGCCGTGCTCCGCCGGGGCCTGGAGAACATTCCCGGAGACCTGGGCCTGCTCCAGCACCTGGCCCGGGCCCAGCAACAGGCCGGTTTCCACCAGGCGGCCGAGAAGACCCTGAGAAACATCACCCGGGCCTTCCCCGACCACTACCTGGCCTACGAGAAGCTGGAGCGGTACTATGTCCGCCGGGGGCAGGCCCACAAGGCCCTGGCCATGTACCGCCGGGTCGAGGAAACGGCGGCTTTCAAAGAACAGAGCCTGGAGCGGATCGTCTTCGTCTGCAAGGAAACCTCGGACGTTCCCGGAACGCTGCGGGCCCTGAAAAAACTGGTTCGGGGTTACGGCGTCACCCAGGGCCGGGCCCGGGACCTGGGGCGCTTCCACTTCAAGGCGGGGAACTGGCGGGAATCGGTGCGATGGCTGAAGAAAGCCTTCGCCCTCGAGCGGCCCGACCAGGAGCTGAGGATCACGCTGGCCCTGGCCTGCGCCCGGTTGGGGAAGTGGGCGGAAGCGGAGCGCCAGCTCCGGACCGTTCTGGAGGAGAAACCGGGCGCTTTCGCCGGCCTGATCAACCTCTGCGAATTGAAGCTGGCGGCGGGGAAAACGGAGGAAGCCCGGACCCTGATCGCTGACCTGGACGCTACGTTCCCCGGCAACTCCCGGGTGAACCTGGCCCGGGGGGAACTGGCCCTGGCCGAGGCGGATCCGGAAGCTGCCCGCGCGGCGCTGGAGGCGGGGATACGGGGAACCCCCTATTTCTACCGGTGGGAGCTGCGCCGCGGCTACGGGCTTCTCGCCCGCGCCTGCGACCGGCTGGGGCAACGGGAGGAGGCCGCCTTCGCCCGGACTCTGACCGGGGCGCTCGACGGCGCCCTCGACGCCTACCAGGCGTTCATGCCCCTGGCCGAGGCCCTGATCGCCGAACACGACCTGGACAAAGCCGGGCGCGTTCTCGACCTCCTGGAAAGGATGTTCCCGGGGAACACCCGGGCGGCGGTGGCGCGGGGGGAAATTCTGCTGGCCAAGGGCTACCCGCTGCGGGCGGTGGAGGCCATCAGCTCCGGCCTGGAGAAAACCCCGGAAAAATACGCCCGGGACAAGATCCGCGGCTACGCCGTTCTCAGCCGGGCTTACCGGGCGTTGGGCGACTGGGAACAGGCCCGGCAGGCCCGACGCCAAGCCGAACACCTGGAAGCAGAACTGGGGGAATAGCTTCCCCGGGAATACATGCCGGAACTGCCCGAAGTCGAGACTATTCGGCGCTGTCTTCTCCCGAGGGTCGTGGGCCGAGACATTCTCGGGGTCCGGGTTTTTCCCGACCCCAAGGGGTGCCGCTGGCTGCGGGGAATGCGTTCGCCGGCCGAATTCAAGCGTCTCCTGGTGGGGCGGCGCATCGAAGACGTCCGGCGCCGGGCCAAATACCTTCTCTTCGACCTCGACTCCGGGGAGATCCTCGTCGTCCATCTGGGCATGAGCGGCCAGCTGCTGCTGCGCCCCGCGGCCGCGGAGGTTCCTCGCCACGCCCGGATCGGATTTTCCCTGGAGGGCGGCTCCGTCCTTTACGCCAACGATCCCCGCAAGTTCGGAGAGGCGTACGTCTACTCGGAACCGGCCGGCCGGACCGCCGTCGATCCCTTCCGGCTCGGGCCCGAACCGCTCTCGCCAACCTGGAGCCGGGAAAATCTGGCCCGGGCGCTGGCGGGGCGGACGGCCCCGATCAAGGCCCTGCTCCTGAACCAGACCCTGGTGGCGGGGTTGGGCAACATCTACACGGACGAAGCGCTGTTCCGGGCCCGGATCCATCCTCTCGTCCCCGGGGGAAACCTGGACGGAGCCCGCGTCCGGGCCCTACACGGCGCCGTGCGCCGGGTCCTGCGCGAAGCGATCGCGCATCAGGGGACCAGCGCCGCCGACCGGCAGTACGTCGACGGCGAGGGGAGGCTGGGGAGATTTCAGAACCGGTTGCGGGTCTACCAGCGGCGGGGGCTTCCCTGCCCCGCCTGTTCCGCCCCCATCCTGACGCTGAAGACCGGGGGGAGAACCGCTCACTTCTGCCCCCGCTGCCAGCGGGAACCGCGATGACGTCCGCGGCGGAGCGCCGGCAAGCTCAAATCGCGGCCGTGGCCGGACCGCAGGGGGCCGGAGCGGCGCCGGAACCCCTGGCCGGAGACATATCCTCCCGGACGTTCTTCCGGGTGCGGTCGCCCGGCGGCGGAACCGCCGTGGCCGTCCTCTACCCGCCCGGGGAGGAGGCCGGGGCGGATCTGTACCTGGCGACTGCCCGAGAGCTCGCCCGGGCCGGAGTTCCGGTCCCGGCCGTTCGCGGAGGGAACGTGGCGGCGGGCGCGGTTCTGGTGGAGGACTGCGGACGGGAAACCCTGCAGGACCGCGCCGGGAAGGAGGGACCGGCGGACCTCGCGGAACTCTACCGCCGGGCCGTGGAGATCCTGGTGCGGATGCAGGGAAACCTGGGCCGGGGGGAACCGGCCTTCTCCCCCCCCTTCGACGGGGCGATCTTCGAACGGGAACTGCTTATGTTCCTGGAAACGGTGGCGCCGCGCGGACCGGAAAAAACCTGGCGGGAGCTCTTCGCGCGGGTGACGGAGGCCGCGCTCGAGCAACCGTTCTGTTTCTGTCACCGCGACTACCATTCCCGCAATCTCATGGTCGTCGGGAAGGAGTTGAAGGTGCTCGATTTCCAGGACTGCCGCGCCGGCCCCTACACCTACGACCCCGTCTCCCTGGCCTACGACCCTTACGTCTCCCGGAACCCGGACCGCTCCCGGCGGGTCCTGGAGGGCTATTTCTCCCTTCGTCCCCGATTCCTGCGGGGCATTTCGCTCTCCGAGTTCGAGCGCGACTGTGATACTATGTCGCTGCAAAGGCTTTTGAAAGCGGCCGGGACCTACGGGAAAGTCTTCCGGGCGACCGGGAACCGGGTTTTCCTGCGGTACCTGGACCGTGCCCGGGAATGGGCGCGGGAGATCGTCGTCGGGCGAGCGGAATTCCGGGGGTATTCGGACCTCTTCCGGAACTGGGAACCGCTCCACCGGGGCGCCGCCGAGGAGAGCGTGTGACATCATGAAAGCCATGTTGCTGAGCGCCGGGAAAGGAACCCGCCTTCTGCCCCTATCCGAGTTCTACCCCAAAGCCCTCTTCCCGGTCGGAGACCGGCCCTGCATCTACTACCAGATCGCCCACCTGCGGGAGATGGGAGTCAAGGAGATCGTCGTCAACCTTCACCACCTGGGAGAGAGCGTGGCCGAGGTGCTCGGGGACGGGTCCTTCGCCGGGATCGCGATCTCGTACTCGCGGGAGAAACGGCTCCTGGGGACCGGGGGTGGCGTCCGGGCCGCCGCCCGCAGGTGGAAGGGGGAAGACGTCCTCGTCGCCAACGCCGACACGCTGGTGGACTTCGACTACCTCAAGCTCGCCCGGGTGCAGTTG
This sequence comes from bacterium, assembly GCA_035380285.1. Taxonomy (NCBI): domain Bacteria; species bacterium. The sequence goes on from DAOSXE010000027.1 coordinate 6,046, forward strand.
GCCAAGGAAGCGGCGGCGACCATGGCCCTTCTTCCCCGCCCCCAGAGTTCCCCCTACACCCCCGTGTACCTGGACCGCTACGCCATGGTCACCCGCATCGGCGGGGAACAGCCCGGCCCCGGCTATATTTTTACCGGGGTCCAGTACCTTTCCCCCGCGTTCATCGGCCTGCTGGGCGGGAGAAAAGCGCTCTGCCTCGTCGAGGACGGCTACCGCAAGGCCCTGGAGCAGGGAATGCGGATCGCGGGAATGGCGGTCAACGGCTACTGGCGGGAGATCGGGACCATCGGCTCCTACTGGGAGGCCAACCGCGATTTCCTGCGGGGCAAATCGCCCTCTTTCTTCTACCGGGGTCGGGAGGATTTCACCCGCCGGGGGATCCACGCCGGGAAGCGTTCGGCCATCGGGCCCCGAGTCAGTTTCTATTATCCCGTCTACCTCGGCGACGACTGCGTCATCGGGGAAGAGAGCCGGATCGGGCCCACCGTCCTGGTGGGGTCGGGCGCCCGGGTCGGCCGCGGCTGCCGTCTGGAGAACGTCCTGGTCTGGCCCGGGACCGAGGTCCCGGCCGGAACCGCCAAGCGCAACTGCATCGTCACCCCCTTCGGGGAGGTGCCCATCGCCGAAAACGCCTCGTAGGGGGCGGAAACGGAGGAGCCGATGGCGGAAATCAGAGAGCGCTGGGACAGCCGCACGGCCTTCGTCATGGCCGCGATCGGGAGCGCCGTCGGCCTGGGCAACGTCTGGCGGTTTCCGGTGACCTGTTACCGCCATGGGGGCGGCGCGTTCTTCATCCCCTACTTCGTGGCCCTGCTCACCGCCGGGGTGCCGCTGATGATTCTCGAATACGGGGTGGGGAGAATGATGCAGGGAGCGGCGCCGCGCGCCCTGGGCCGGATCAACCGCCACACCGAATGGGTGGGGTGGTTCTCGCTGGGCATCGGGATGGTCATCTCCGTGTACTACGCCATCATCATGGCCTACTCGGTCGAATACCTCTACTACTCGTTTTCCGGGTTCTTCACCCACGGGATCATGCCCTGGTCCCAGGCTTCGGCGGGGTTTTCCGATATCTACGAACCCTTGTTCTTCAGCGACGTCGTCCGCAACCACAGCACCCGGGCCGGGGAGATGTGGCAACTGGTCTGGCCCCTGGTGGGGGGATTGGCCGTCACCTGGATCTCGGTTTACCTCATCCTCTCCCGGGGGGTCAGGCGCGTGGGGAAAGTGGTGATGCTGACCGTCCCCCTCCCGGTGGTGGTCCTTCTCATCCTGGTCGTCCGCGGCCTCACCCTCCCCGGGGCCGCCGACGGGATCATCTACTACCTTACCCCCAACTTCGAGGCGCTCAAGGACCCGGCGACCTGGCTGGCCGCCTACGGACAGATATTTTTCTCGCTTACCCTCGGCTTCGGCGTCATGATCGCATACGCCAGCTACCTGCCCCGCCGGGGCGATATCTCCAACAACGCCTTCATAACCTGCTTCGCCAACTGCGCCACCAGTTTCTTCGCCGGCTTCGCCGTCTTCTCGGTCCTGGGTTTTCTGGCCCTGCAGAAGGGCGGTGTTCCCATCGACAAGGTGCTGGCCGGGGGGCCCGGCCTGGTCTTCGTCACCTATCCCACGGCCGTCTCCCAGATGGGGCAGTTCGGCTGGCTCTGGCCTCCGATCGTCGGGGTGCTCTTCTTCGTCATGCTTCTCTCCCTGGGTATCGATTCCCTCTTTTCCCTGATCGAGGGGGCCGTCGGCGGGCTGCGCGACCGGTACCCGCGCCTGACCACCCGCTCGCTCACCGCCGCGCTCTGCCTTTTCGGGCTCGGGGTCGGGATCGTCTTCTTCGCCAACCGCTCCGGCCTCAACTGGCTGGACATCTTCGACCACTGGTCCAACGACTACGGCCTGGTCGTGGTCGGGCTGCTGGAATGCGTCATCGTCGGTTATTTCTTTCAGACCGACCGGCTGCGCGACTTCATCAACGAATATTCGGAGATCAAGCTCTGGGGGTGGTGGGAGCTCTGCATCAAGTTCATCACCCCCCTGATCCTGGGGTACCTGATCTTCTCCAACCTCCTCAACGAGTTCACCCGGGGGGACCTGTACGGGGCCGGGGGGACCGACTTCGACCGCTACCTCTGGGTGGCCCCGGTGGTCTTCCTCGCCCTCTTCGTGGTCGCCTTCGCCCTCGCCCGGAACTGGAAACTGATCGCGCTGCTGGCCGGGGGCGGCGTGGTGGTCGCTCTTTTCCGCCTCTGCCTTCCGGCGGAAGCTCCCCTGGCCACCGCCATCTTCGCCGGGCTGGCCGCCGCCTTCCTCTTCGGAACGTTGATTTTCTGCCTGCTGCTGGCGCGCAAGGGCACCCGGGAGCCGGAGGAATGAGCGCCGGACGCGGCCGGCGCGCGGCGGTCCTGCTCGCTTTCCTGCTCGGGGCGCCGGCGGCGGCGGCCGAACCTGCGGTTGCCCCCCTGACCGTGAGCTTCCGCTGGACCGAAGCCAACATCTGCACCTCCTTTTCCCCACGCATCGAGGTCGTAGGCGTTCCCCCCGGAACCGCCTACCTGCGGGTCAAGCTCGTCGATCTGAACGTGCCCTCCTACCCACACGGGGGAGGAACCGTTCCCTACCGGGGATCGCCGATCATCCCCGCCGGAGCCCTGAACGGCTACCGGGGCCCGTGCCCCCCCGAGGGACGCCACGACTACCGCCTGACGGTCGAGGCCCTGGACACGGGAAGCCTGGTCATCGGCCGCGGAGAGGAGACGGTCCCCTGCTGCCCTTAGCGGGGGGCGGTATCGTCCGATGACCGGACCGGAGAGCGGAGCCGTCGGCGCCGAATTTCTCGCCCGGGCCCGGGGGATGATCGTCGATATGGACGGGGTCCTCTGGCTGGGCGATACGCCGCTGCCGGGCCTGCGCGGTTTTTTCTCCGCGCTGGCGGCCCGGGGAATCGCCTTCGTCCTCGCCACCAACAACTCCAGTTCCACCCCCGAATCCTACGTCCGCAAACTGGAGCGGTTCGGGGTGGAGGCGGGGACGGACCGGGTGCTGACTTCGGCCCAGGCCACGGCCGCCTTCCTCCGCGAACGGTTCCCCCGCGGGGGAAGGGTGTTTCTCATCGGCGGGGAGGGCCTGAGCCGGGCCCTGGAGGCGGCGGGGTTTTCGCTCTCGGAAGAGGAGGCGGAGATCGTGGTTGTGGGGTGGGACCGTTCCCTGACCTGGGAGAAGCTGGCCCGGGCCTCGATTCTCATCCACCGCGGCGCGTTTTTCGTCGGGGCCAACCCCGACCTTTCCTACCCCACCCCCGAGGGCCCCGTGCCCGGATGCGGGGCCCAACTCAAGGCCCTGGAAGCGGCTACGGGGGTCCCCCCCCTGGTGGTGGGGAAACCCGAACCCGCGATCTACCGGGAAGCCCTGCGGCGCCTGGGGACGGCGCCGGGGGAGACGGTCATGCTCGGCGACCGGCTCGACACCGACATCGCCGGGGCCGCACGGCTGGGGATGGCTTCGGTGCTGGTCCTGACCGGGGTGACCGGCCGGGGGGACCTCGACGGCGGCGCCGTCAAGCCCGACGCCGTCTTCCCCGACATCGCTTCCCTGGCCGAGGCCCTGGAAGCCCTGCCCCGCCGCGCCGGGAAGGGCTGAAGCCCCGAAGCCGCTACGCCCGGCCTTCGGCCCGGGCCAGTTCGCCGCGGTCGTCGCCATCGAGGTCGGCGGTCAGAAAGTCGAGGCTCAGGGGCAGCGCCAGCGCCAACTCGGAAAGGTGCTGGAGGGAGACCGTGACGGCGCGCGCTTCGACCTCCAGCAGGTGCCCTCCCCGTTTCCGGTCGGCGTCGAGGAAATGAAGGTGGAACCCGGGAGGGCTGAGAGCGGGCATGAAGTCCGGGGCGAAGAAACCGGCCAGGGTCCCGGAGACGTTCTCGAAGACGAACTCCGCCTGCTCCCCCGCGGCCTCGACCAGGGGGCGCGGCGAGGCCTGCCGGGAGACCGCCCGGACGCGCACCCGGGAGAAATCTCCGTCGATCCTAAGAGCGTAAAAAAGGTTCGGAGAGGGGATCAGCCGCTCGAGAACGCCGTTAAAGCTTTCGGCGAAGTCGCGGCCGTCGAGACCTTCGGAGGAATCGGGCCTGAAGAAGGTCACGCAGGCGAACGGGGTCGGGGTCCGGGGATCGACCGGGGAAACGGCGCCGTCGGAACCGACCCGGAAGACCGATCCGTCCAGAACGATCATCTCCCCGTCGAGATCGTTGAAAGTCCCCAGCCCGAAGTCACCGCGCCGCAGCACGGACGCTACCGCGGTCGGAGACCGGTAGAGGCCGCGCAGGAGGGCGTTGACCGGCGCGGAGAGGTACAGGGGCGCCGCCATTCAGGCCCGCACCACCCGGGCCTTCACCTTCCCCACCCGGGCCATGACGTTGCGGGTATCGACCACCAGCGCCGCGGCTTCCCCCACCAGCCGGTAATCGACGCAGCTGTGGTCGGTGGCGATGAGGACGGCGTCGGCCGCCTTCAGTCGGGCGGCGGTCAGGGGCGTCGACTTCAGGCGATAGCGGTACTTGCGGGTGGGGGGGAGCGTCCCCACGAAAGGATCGTGGTAACGCACTTTGGCCCCGTGTTCGAGGAGCAGTTCGATCAACCGCAGGGAGGGAGATTCGCGCATGTCGTCGACGTCGCGCTTGTAGGCCACCCCCAGAAGGAGAACGGTGCTCCCGCGCAGGCTCTTGCTCTCGTCGTTGAGGGCGTGCAGGAGCCGGTCGACGACGTATTCGGGCATGGCCGTGTTGATCTCCCCGGCCAGTTCGATGAACCGGGTGGGGATCTCGAACTCGTGGGCGCGCCAGGTCAGGTAGAAGGGGTCGATGGGGATGCAGTGCCCGCCCAGGCCGGGGCCCGGGAAAAACGGCATATAGCCGAAGGGCTTGGACGAGGCGGCGGCGATCACTTCCCAGATGTTGATCCCCATCCGGTCGAAGACGACTTTCAGCTCGTTGACCAGGGCGATGTTGATCGATCGGAAGATGTTTTCCAGAAGCTTGGTGGCCTCGGCGGCGTCGGGGCTGGAAACGGCGACGGTACGGGGGACGATGGCGCCGTAGAGGGCCCGGGCCAGGCGCAGGCATTCGCGTCCGACCCCGCCCACCACCTTGGGGATGGAACCGGTCGAGAAGTCGGGGTTGCCGGGATCCTCCCGCTCCGGGGAGAAGGCCAGGAAAAAATCCACGCCCGCTTTCAGGCCGCCGGCTTCCAGGGGCGGCCGCACCACTTCCCGGGTGGTGCCCGGGTAGGTGGTGCTCTCCAGCACCACCAGCTGTCCCGGACGCAGGTGGGCGGCAATGGCGGCGGCGGTGGATTCGATGTAGGAAAGATCGGGTTCGCGGTGGCTGGTCAGGGGGGTGGGAACGCAGATCAGGATGCAGTCCGCCTTCTTCAGCAGGCGGAAATCGTCGGTGGCCCGGCAGTCGGGGCGGCCGGAAATCTCCCGAACCGCGGCGGGGGAAATATGCTTGATGAAACTCGCCCCCCGGTTGATCTTGGCGACCTTGGTCCGGTCGAGGTCGAAGCCGACCACCGGGAAACCGGCCCGGGCGAATTCGATGGCGAGGGGGAGTCCCACATAACCGAGACCGATGACGCCGACTACGGCTTTCCGGTCCTCGATCTTCCGCAACAGGGCGGCGGCGCGCTGGTTCTTCATGAGCCTTTTCTTCTCCGTTTCGATGGTTTCCCGTAAGGCGGAATCATCGGCCATGGAGGCGAAGCTTGTCAAGGGGCGGCACGGGAAAAACGGGATTGGAATGGCGCATTCCCGTCCGGGAATGTATACTTTCAAACTGATGTTTCTTCTCCGCCGACGGGAGAAGGCTCGGAACCGTCAACCTGCCGAACCGGGAGCGTCGATATGTACTCGGGAAGAAAGGAGCTGGCCGCGCTGATCGCCGCCTGCCTGTTGCCGGCGATCGCCATCGGCTGCGGCTCGACTCAATCTCCGGCCGCGTGGGATACGGAGTGGGTTCCTCCGGAGCCCGAAGGGGCCGATACGGTCTGGGAGGAGATTTCATCGGCCGAGGTCCCGCCGGCCGAGACCGAGCAGGGGCTGAAGGACCTGGTCGGCCTGGCCTTGAAACAGAACCCCTCCACCCGCCAGGCCTGGGCCTCGGCCCGGGCCGCGGAGGCGTCGGTCGGGGAAGCCCGCGCCGCCTGGTACCCCTGGCTGACGGTGAGCGCCGACGGCACCTACCAGCGGGAGGACTACACCGTCAAGGACCCGGCCGCCGCCGTGCTGGGCCAGGATATCGACCAGTACACCTACGGCCCCGGAGCGCAGCTGACGTGGCTCCTGCTCGACCTGGGCGGACGCGGCGCCCGGATCGACCAGGCCCTGCAGCTGCTTTTGGCCGCCGATTACCAATTCAACCAGGCCCTCCAGAACCTGCTCCTCTCGGTCGAACAGGCCTACTTCAATTACGACGCCGCCGTCTCCACCGAGGCCGCGGCCCAGGCCGACCTCGACGACGCCCGCACTTCGCTGGAAGCCGCCCGGGACCGTGTCCAGGCCGGGTTGGCTTCGAAGCTGGAAGAACTGCAGGCGGAATCGAATTACTACAACGCCCTCTACGCGCTCGAGGACTCCCGGGGAACGGTCAAGGACGCCTTGGGGACGGTCGCCCAAACGGTGGGGGTGAAAGCCGATACCCCCCTGGCCGTCGCCCTCCCCCAGGGGGAACCGCCCCTGGACCTGCCCCGGGAAGAGGTGGGGAAGATGATCGACGCCGCCATCGCCCAACGGCCCGATATCGCCGCGCGCCGGGCGCAGGTCGGTTCCCTGGCCGCGGCGGTCTCCGCCGCCGACTCGGACCTCTGGCCTACCCTCAACCTCGGCGGCAACGCCGCGGGGACCTGGTACAGCTACAACGGCGATTTCGAACCCTACGACCGGAGCTGGAACCTGGTCGGCTTTCTCCAGATCAACTGGGACATCTTCTCCGGTTTTTCCGACCGTTCGGCCAAACTGGCGGCCCAGGCCGACCTGGAGAGCGCCCTGCAGGGGCTGCGCCAGGCCGAGTTGGCGGCCAGCGCCGACGTCTGGACCGCCTACAACAACTTCGGCACCGCGGTGGAGAAATACAAGGCGGGCAAGGCCCTCTTCGCCTCGGCGCAAGCCTCCTACGACTACGCCCTCGACAGCTACAAGGCGGGGCTGGACAGCATCCTCGACCTGCTCCAGGCCCAGAGCCAGCTTTCGACCGCCCGCAGCAAGCTGGTCGCATCCCGGAGAGACGTCCACCTGGCCATCGCGGGCCTGGCTTATTCCACCGGCAGTCTGACCGTCGCCAGCTATAAAGACGAGACTTTGAACCAGTGAACAGGGGAGTTCGAGAACCGATGAAAACCGTCCGGTTATTCAGGGCCGTAAGCTCGATCCTGGCCCCGGCCGTCCTGGCCGCGGCCGGATGTTCCCAAAAGCAGCCCGCCCCGTCCCTGCCTCCGGCCCGGGTGACGGTGGCCACGGCCAAACAGGAAACTCCGGCCCTGGTCTACAGCACCTTCGGGACCCTGGTGTCTCCGGCCAGCGTGGACATCGTCGCCCAGGCCACCGGAAAGCTGGTGGCGGTCCATTTCCATGAAGGAGACACGGTCAAGGCCGGTGACGCCCTCTTTACCGTCGAAACCGGCATCTACCAGGCCCAGATGGAGTCGGCCCAAGCCCAACTGGCCCAGGCCGAAGCCCAGCTCAAGCTCGACACCATAACCCTGGAGCGCAACCGCGGCCTGCTGGCCAAGAAACTGATCTCCCAGCAGGACTACGACAGCCTGCAGACCCAGGTGGACGCGTCCCAGGCCCAGCGCGACCTGGCCGCGGCCCAGCTGGATCAAGCCCGGATCAATCGGGAGTACTGCTCCGTGATCTCCCCGGTGGCGGGGAAGACGGGGAAACGCCTGGTCGATCCCGGGAACGTGGTCCTGGCCGACCAGGGGCCGACCCTGGTCACGGTCAAGCAGATCGACCCTCTCTACGTCGATTTCTCGGTTTCCGAGAAATACTTCCAGGAGCTGGCGGCCCAGCTGGCCAAGGGGCCCCTCGCCCTAGCCCTGGTGCCGGCGGGGGATACGGCCTCGTATCCCGGAACCCTCTCCTTTCTCAACAACACCGTGGAACCGTCGAACGCCAGCTTCGACCTCCGGGGCGTCGTCGAAAACCGGGACAGCCGGCTCTGGCCCGGGCAGTACGTCACGGTCACCCTGACCTACGGCAACGTCAAGGACGCCGTGGTCGTTCCCGGCGACGCGGTCCAGGTCGGGCAGAAGGGGCCGTACGTCTTCGTCGTCGACGGCGACCACAAGGCCCGCATGCGCAACCCGGTCAAGCTCGGGCCCACCATCGAGGACGGCGTAATCGTCCTCGACGGGGTCAAGGCGGGCGAAACCGTGGTCACCTCCGGCCAGCTGGGCCTGCGCGACGGAAGACCGATCGAAGTGATCGACGACCAGGGCGCTCAGGGCGCGCAACCGTCCCCGGCCGCCGCCGGGAAGACGAAGTGAAGCCGGCAACGGCGGCGGAGGGTTTTTGAGCATGAGCTTTTCGGAAAAATTCATCCGCAGGCCGATCATGACCGTCCTGGTCATGGTCACCCTGGTGCTCTTCGGCATCGTCGCCTACACCCAGCTCCCGGTCAGCGACCTGCCCGCGGTCGACTATCCGGTGATGACCGTTTCGGTCAGCTACCCGGGGGCCAGCCCGCAGCTGATGGCTTCCTCCTGCGCCTCGCCGCTCGAGGATCAGTGCATGCAGATCCCGGGGCTGGAGACTCTCATCTCCTCCAACACCCCCGGGACCACCAGCATCACCCTCGGCTTCGAACTGGGCAAGAGCGTGGACCTGATCGCCCCCGACGTCCAGGCCGCCATCCAGCGGGCCACCGGGGACCTCCCCACCGATCTCCCCCAGCCCCCCACCTACGAAAAGACCAACCCCTCCGACCAGCCCATCATCTACATCATGCTCTCCTCCGCCACCATGACCGGGGGCGACCTCTACGATTACGGCAACACCATGATCGCCCAGCGGATCAACATGCTGGAGGGCATCTCCAAGGTCGATATCTACGGCGCCCAGCGGGCGGTACGGGTCAAAATCGATCCGGAGAAGCTCAACGCCCTGGGTTTGAGCTTCAGCGACGTCTCCTCCGCCCTGGGGCAGAGCACGGTCACCATCCCCGGGGGCGATCTCAACGGGCCCCACCGGACCTTCTCCATCGAGCCCGACGGCCAGCTCACCACCGCCGAGGAGTACGAGAACCTGATCATCGCCTACCAGGACGGCGCCCCCATCCGGATCGCCGACGTGGGCGAGGCCATCGACAGCCTGGAGAACGACCTGGTCCAGGTCATGTACGGCGGCCCGGATATACCGATGAAGCCCGGCTACATCTGCATCGCCGCCACCAAGAGCCAGGGCGCCAACGCCGTCGCCCTTTCCCAGCGGATACGGGACCTGCTGGACGAGATCGAGCCCACCCTCCCCGGTTCGCTCGAGGTCGACGTCTTCTACGACCGCGCCATCCAGATCAAGTCTTCGGTCGACGACGTCAAGCAGACCATCGTCATCGCCCTCATTCTCGTCATCATGGTCATCTTCCTCTTCCTGGGGCGCCTCTCCGACACCATGATCCCCTCCATGGTCCTGCCGGTGACCCTCTTCGGGACCTTCCTGGTCATGATGCTGGTCGGCTTCAGCCTCGACAACCTTTCGCTCATGGCCCTGACCCTCTCCATCGGCTTCCTCGTCGACGACGCCATCGTCGTCCTGGAAAACACGGTCCGCTACGTCCAGGCGGGAAAGAAACCGCTCGAGGCCGCCATCGTCAGCATGGAGGAGATCAGCGGGACCGTGGTCTCGACCAGCCTGGCCCTGATCACGGTCTTCATCCCCCTGGTCTTTATGGGGGGGGTGATCGGGAAAAACTTCCAGGAGTTCGCCCTGGTGGTGATCATCGCCATCGCCATGTCCACCCTGATGGCGCTCACCCTCTCGCCGATGATGTGCGCCCGGATACTCAAGGGCGGGAGCGAGGAATCCAAGCCCTGGCTGGAGCGGACGGTCGAGCGGGTCTTCAAGCAGGTGGTGGACCGCTACGGGGCCATGCTCTCCTGGTTTCTCCACCGGAAATACCTGGCCATCCTGGGCTGGGTCGCCTGCCTGGTCGGAATCGGGTTCTTCTTCTCGTCCCTGCCCAAAAGCTTCATGCCCATCGGGGACAGCGGCACCTTCTACGGCCAGATGGTCGCCCTCCAGGGGACCTCGACCGACCAGATCCGCTATTTCCAGGACCGGGTCAACTCCATCATCAACTCCCACCCCGAAATCGAACGGCTCCTCACCGTCACCGGGAGCAACCCCGGCGCCGACCAGAGCACGGGGATGGTGGTGGGGACCCTCAAGGAAGACCGGGACCTGACCACCATCGAGATGGTCCAGGTCCTGACCCGGGAGATGCAGGAGATCTCCAACCTGGGGCAGGTCTACATCATGCCCATGCCTTCCCTGATCCTGGCCGCGGGCGCGGAGAGCACGGCCACCGGCAGCAAGTACTCCTACGTCCTCTCCGGGCAGGACAAGGACGACGTCTACCAGGCCTCGTTCAAGCTGGTGGAAGAGATGGAGAAAACCGGACAGTTCTCCGGGATTCAGAACAGCGTCAAGCTGAACATGCCCCAGCTCAACGTCGAACTCAGGCGGGACCGGGCCTCCGCCCTGGGGATCACCGCCGCCGACATCGAGACCGCCCTGGCGCTCTACTACGCCAAGGGTAAGACCGCCACCTACCTCACCGACATCCAGCAGTACTGGATCATGCTCGAGGCGGCGGACGGGTTCCGGGACCTGCCCCTCGACCTCCACAACGTCCAGATCCGGGCGCCGGCCACGGGCGAACTGGTCCCCCTGGCCTCGGTGGCCGACTGGAGCATCGGGGTCGGCCCCCAGAACGTCCCCCACGACAGCCGGCTCAACTCCGCCACCGTCTCCTACAACCTGGCTCCGGGCGTGGTCCTGGGGAACGCCACCAAGTCCCTGAACAAGATCCTCAAGGAGATCCTCTCTCCGCAAGTGGGGGGGAAGGCCCAGGGCGAAGCCCAGGAGTTCGAGGACGCGGTCAAGAGCCTCTCCGTCCTCCTGCTGGTGGCGGTCTTCATCATGTACGTCATTCTCGGCATCCTCTACGAGAGCTACATCCATCCCTTCACGGTGCTGACCACGCTTCCCCCGGCCGCCTTCGGAGGCCTGTTCACCCTCTACCTCTTCGGCCAGGAACTCTCGATCTATGCCTACATCGGGGTCTTCATGCTCCTGGGAATCGTCTCCAAGAACGGCATCATGATGGTCGACTTCGCCAAGGAATACATGGAAGAAAAGGGGATGAAGCCCTTCCAGGCCATCCTCGAAGCCTGCAAGGCCCGGTTCCGCCCCATCCTCATGACCAGCGCCTCCACGGTGATGGGGACCCTTCCCATCGCCCTGGGCTATGGGGCCGACGGCTCCTCCCGGCAGCCGCTGGGGCTGGTCATCGCCGGCGGCCTGCTCTTCGCCCAGGTGGTCACCCTCTTCATCACCCCGGGGATCTTCCTCTACATGCAGACCTTCCAGGAAAAGGTCCTCGACCGTTTCGAGCTGACCCGCTCGACCTCGGCCCGCCTGGCCATGGATAAACAGGGCGTCGAAGACTGAGCGGAACGCCGGGGGGTCAGGAACGGCGCAGACGCCGGCGGAGCTTCATCCAGAAGCGGGCCGGGAAGCGCCCCAGGCGCAGGCGCCAGCCCCCGAGGACCGAATCCGCTTCCCGGAGCAGTTCCCGGACGGGAAGCCCCTGGGGGCAGGCGGTCTCGCAGAGCCCGCAGCCGGTGCAGAGGGCGGCGTCGGAACGCGGCCCGTTGATCCCTCCGGGCCCGAGCAGGTACAGCCGGCGGTGGCGGCCGAGGCCGCCGAAAACGGCCAGGCCGTCCAGAAGTTCGAAGCAGCGGGGAATATCCACCCCCGCCGGGCAGGGGAGGCAGTACCGGCAACCGGTGCAACCGGTCCGGGCCAGGTCCCGGTAGAGAGCGGCCACCCGTTCCACCTGTTCCGCTTCCTCCGGCTCCAATTCTCCCGGAAGCGGGGCCGCGGCGGCCGCGGCCAGGTTTTCCTCCAGCTGCCCGGGAGCGCTCATCCCCGACAGGACCGTCGTCGCCTCCGGCCGGTTCCAGATCCATCGCAGAGAACGCTGGGCGGGGCTCAGGTCCCCCGGAGCCCGTTTCCAGGCGTCCGCCACCGCCGGGGGCAGGTTCCGAACCAGCCCCCCGCCCCGCAACGGCTCCATGATCATCACCCCCAGCCCCCGGGAAGCGGCGTACTCCAGGCCCGCCTCCCCGGCCTGGAGGCGGCGGTCGATGAAGTTGTACTGGATCTGGCAGAAGTCCCAGCCGTACGCGTCGACGATTTCCCGGAAGGTGTCGGGGTCGCCGTGGTAGGAAAACCCGAGGTTGCGGATCTGGCCGCGGCGGCGCGCGTTCTCCAGAAATTCGATCGTCCCCAGCCCCCGGAGCTTCTCCCAGAACTCGCGGTCGAGAGCGTGCAGGAGGTAATAATCGATCCGGTCGGTCCGCAGTCTCTTCAGCTGGCCGGCCAGGTACGGCTCCAGGTCGGCGCGGGCCGCCACCAGCCAGGGAGAGAGCTTGTCCGCCAGCAGGACCCCTTCCCGCAGCCCCCCGGCCAGGGCGCGGCCCAGGAAAGGCTCGCTTTCCCCCTTATGGTAGGGAACCGCGGTGTCGAAATAGTTGATCCCGGCCTCGACGGCCCTTTTCAGCATGGCTTCCGCCCGGGGGCCGTCGATCCGGCCGCCGCGGACCGGGAGGCGCATGCAGCCGAACCCCAGAATCGAAATCTCCTCCCCGGTGCCGGGGATACGGCGGTACTGCATAAAACTTCCCCGGGCTTCCGGCGCGCGGCCGGAACCGCGGCTCAGGCGCCGACCTTGCGCACCTCGTCGCCGGTCTTGGCCAGGAGCTGCTCCCACTGGGCGTCGACCCAGGCCTGGAACTCCGACAGCAGTTCCCGGTTCTCCGGGCGCAGCAGGTGCTTGAACCGGCCCTGGCTCTTGATCCATTCCTCGATGGGGAGCTTCTGCTTGGGCTTGTAGTTGAGCTGCCAGCGGCCGTTGTCCACTTCGTACAACGGCCAGAAACAGGTTTCCACCGCCAGCCGGTTGATCTCGACCGAATCGAACTGGGGCACGCGCCAACCCCGGAAACAGGAGGCGAGAACGTTGATGAACTTGGGGCCCCGGATATCCAGGGCTTTTTTGACCTTGGCGATGTAATCGCGCCAGTTGTGGGGCGAGGCCTGGGCGACGTAGGGGATGTGGTGGGCGGCCACGATCGCGGTCAGATCCTTGGGAAACTGTTTCTTTCCCGGGACGACGTCCCCGGCGGGGCAGGTCGTGGTCGAGGCCCCGAACGGGGTGGCCGAGGAGCGCTGGATCCCGGTGTTCATGTAGGCTTCGTTGTTGTAGCAGATGTAGAGGAAGTCGTGCCCCCGCTCCAGCGCCCCGGAAAGCGACTGCAGCCCGATATCGTAGGTGCCGCCGTCGCCGCCGAAGGCGATGAATTTGACGTCCTCGCCGATCTTTCCCTTCTTCTTCAAGGCCCGGTAGGCGGTCTCCACCCCGCTGATGGTGGCGGCCGCGTTCTCGAAGGCGTTGTGGATGTAGGGCACCCGGAAAGCGGTGTAGGGATAGATCGTGGTCGAAACCTCCATGCAGCCGGTGGCGAAGGCGAGAACCACCGGCCCATCCACCGCCATCAGCGCCTGCCGGATGGCGATCATGCTCCCGCAGCCGGCGCAGGCCCGGTGGCCGGGACTGATGATTTCGGGGTTTTTCGAAAGTTCTTTTAACGTCAGTGCCATCTCGTCAACCTCGCGTTATTCCCGCACCCCGAGGTGGCGGGCCTCCTGCTGGTAATACGACCCGCGCTTGAGGTCGTGGAATATCCCCTGGACCTGATCGATCCGGAGGTCCCGGCCGCCCAGGCCGAACACGTAGTCCGAAACCGGAACGTCGGTGCGGCCGTAGAGGGCGGCGCGGACTTCCGCGGCCACCGGCCCCCCGTTGCCGCTGAAGCTTTCGGACCGGTCCATGACCGCCACCGCCTTGGCCCCGCGCAGGGCTTCGGCCACCTCCCGGGCGGGGAAGGGACGGAACACCCTGAGCTTAAGCACGCCCACCTTGTCCCCCCGTTCCCGCAGCTCGTCGACCGCGGCCTTGGCCGTGCCCGCCGCCGATCCCAGGGCGACCACGACGTACTCGGCATCCTCGGTCATGTACTCGTCGAAAAACCCGTAGGAACGCCCGCTGAGTTTCCCGTACTCCTCCCCCACCTCCAGGATGACCTTACGGGCTTCGATCACGGCCTGGGCCTGCTGCATCTTGTGTTCGAAGTAATAGTCCTGGAGGTCGAGGGGGCCGTAGGTGACGGGGTGGGCGGTGTCGAGAAGCGGATACCGGGCGGTATGCTCTCCCACAAAACTCCTGACCCGCGAATCTTCCAGCGTCTCCACCCGCTCCATGGTGTGGCTGATGATGAACCCGTCGTGGGTGGACATGACCGGAAGCAGCACCCGGGGATCCTCGGCGATCTTCACCGCCTGGATAAGGTTATCGTACACTTCCTGGGAATTTTCGCCGTAGATCTGGATCCACCCCGAATCGCGGGCCCCCATGGTGTCGCTGTGGTCGCAGTGAATGTTGATCGGGGCCGACAACGCCCGGTTCACCACCGCCATCACGATGGGCAGGCGGCTGGACGCGGCGATGTAGACCACCTCCCACATCAGGGCCAGCCCGTTGGCGGAGGTGGCGGTCATGACCCGGGCCCCCGCGGCCGCGGCCCCGACCGCGGCGCTCATGGCCGAATGCTCGGATTCGACCAGGATCATTTCGGTGGTGACCTTGCCGTCGCTGACGAAGCCGGAAAACTTCTGCATCAGCTCCGTCTGGGGGGTGATCGGGTAGGCCGGGACCACGTCCGGGTCGATCTGGCGCATGGCCTCGGCCCCGGCTTCGTTCCCCGTAAGTGCTTTGATCGTACTCATCGGATTTCGTCTTCCTGATTTATTGCTTGCGGATGCCCCATTCGTCGGTCTCGATTTCCGAGACCCGTTCTTCCGAGATCATCTCGATCGCCTGGACCGGGCAGATATGGGCGCAGATCGAGCACCCCTTGCAATGGTCGTAATCGAACCCGGCCATGGCTTCATCGCGGACCATGATGGAACCGTCGGGGCAGAATACCCAGCATTGGAGACAGTTGATGCACTTCGCCTTATCCACGACCGGGCGTTCCGAACGCCAATCCCCGGTCTTGTATTCGATGGCGTTGCCGGCTTCGGTGATCACCCCGCCGATCGGAATCTCTTTCCAGCCCGGTTTTTTCTCCTCGCTCATGCCTCAACTCCCAGCTGTTGCCGCCCGGTTGCTCCGGGCTTCCTCGCCGGCGCGCCGGACCGCCCGGATGTTGCCTTCCAGAACCTTTTCCGAAAATTTCCCGGAAAATTCTTTCCTGATGTTTTCCTCCACCGTCTTCATCTCGACCGCCCCGGTGGCCCGGACCAACGCTCCGAGCATGGGCATGTTGGGGATGGGCCGGCCGATCTCATC
This sequence comes from bacterium, assembly GCA_035380285.1. Lineage (NCBI taxonomy): Bacteria > bacterium. The sequence goes on from DAOSXE010000027.1 coordinate 21,729, forward strand.
CCGGGCGATCCCGTCGGCGTCCAGGGTCCAGACGATCTTGTCCGCCAGGGCCGGGTATTCCCGGACGACTTCCTCGGGCGAATGAGGGGTGTTGAGAATGACGGTGCCCCCCGGGACCAGTCCTTCGCAGACGTCGACGGCCCCCATCAGGCTGGTGTCGAGCACCAGCACGACCTGGGGGGTGTAGACGGCCGAGTGCATCTTGATGGGGCTGTCGCTGATCCGGGTGTAGCCCTTGATCGGAGCGCCGGACCGCTCCGGCCCGTACTCCGGGAAACCCTGGCTGTACTTCCCTTCGTTGAGGGCGACCAGGGCGAGGAACTCCGCGACCGTCTTCGCACCCTGACCTCCCCGCCCGTGCCACCTGATTTCCGTCAACTCCGCCATCGCTGCTCCTTTTTCGTTCGAGGGGCGACTCGCCCGCTTGCGATACTTTGAAAGTAAATCCTAGTACCCCGCCGCCGCCTTGTCAACGCACACCCTCCGCCCCGCGGCCTCCCGGACTCAAAGGTCCCGGCGGCCCTCCAGGGCCCGGGTCAAAGTCCCGGGATCGACGAAATCGATCGCGGTGCCCAGGGGGATTCCCGCCGCCAGGCGGGTGACCTTCACTCCCAGGGGCTTGAGCACCCGGGCCAGGTAAAAAGCCGTGGTCTCCCCTTCCGGATCGGAGCCGGTGGCCACGATCACCTCCCGGGGCGACTGCCTCCGGATCCGGGCCACCAGCGCGCCGATCCGAAGGTCTTCCGGCCCCACCCCGTCCAGGGGGGAAATCTTCCCCATGAGCACGTGGTAACCGCCCCGGTAGCTTCCGGTCTCTTCGAAAGCGACCACGTCCTTGGGCTCCTCGACCACGCAGATGATGCCGTGGTCCCGGCCCGGATCCTCGCAGATGGAGCAGGTCCGGCGGTTGGTGAGGTTCCCGCAGGAAGCGCAGAAGCGCACCGAGGCCTTCATCTTTTCGAGGGCCTCCCCCAGTTTTTTCGTCTCCCCGGCCGGGCGCAGAAGGAGGTGGAAGGCTATCCGCTGGCTGCTCCGGGGCCCCAGGCCGGGGAGGCGGCCCAGCCGCTCCAGCAGGTCGGTCATCTCCGGGGGGTATCCGGCCACGGGTCGCCCCTAGATGCCCAGGCCGGGGAGGCTCATTCCCCCGGTCAGGTCCGAGATCTGATCCCGGGAGACGCGCTCGACTTCTGCCGCCGCCTGGCGGACGGCGGCGACGACCATGTCTTCGAGCATGGCGACGTCGGCGGGGTCGACCACTTCCGGGGAGATGGAGAGGGAGAGCAGTTCCTTCTTCCCGTTCACCACCGCCTTGACCATGCCCCCTCCGGCCGTCCCTTCCGCCTTCAGTTCGTCCAGGCGCCCCTGCAGATCCATCAACCGTTTCTGCATCTGGGCCGCCTGCTTCAGCATTTTCGCGTATCCGGCCATGATCGTCTCCTTCGGTTACCGCCCGCTCTCGACCCGGACCACGGTCCCTTTGAAGTGGTCGATGACCCGGTTGACCGCGGGGTCGCGGCGGGGGTCGGGCCCCTTCCCCGGGGCTTTCGCCCCCCCGGAGGCCCCGGCCGGGGCTTCCTGGCGGGCGGCCGCTTCCTCGACCGTGAACTTCAGCCGCACCGGGGCCCCCAGCTTCCCTCCGAGCAGGGTTTCCATGAACTGCTTGACCTTGGGCTCCTCCAGCGCTTCCCGGTGGAAATCGTGAGTCTGGTCGAAGACCACTTCCACCACGCCCTCGAGGCAGCCCCGGGGCGTGGCCAGTTGGAGGTAGGATTTATGGAGAGGCCGGTTCTGCCCCAGGGCTTCCAGGAACTCCCGCCAGATGCCGCCGAAGTCCTTCCCGCCGGCCGCCGCGGGAGGATCGGCGTCTTCCTCCGGGGCGCCTCCGGCACAGAGCGCTTCCACCCGTTCGACCAGTTCTTCCAGGTAGATCCGTTGCGGGGCCCGGGCCAGGCGCACCAGGACCATCTCCAGGGCGACGCGCTCGGAAAGGGTGAAGCGGACGTCCCGGGAAAAACGCAGCAGCTCCTCGAGAATGTACTCCAGCTGCGGGAGCCGGAACCGTTCCGACAGTTCCCGGGCGTTTTCGGCGGGAAGAACGGCCAGAGCGTCTTCGTCGCCCGATGCCTTGAAGACGAGAAGATCGCGGAAGGCGCTGACGAGCATGGCGGTGAAGGTCGGGATGCTCCATCCCTGGTTGAAAATCTCGGCGGCTTGACTCAGGACCGCGCGGATATCCCCGGAAGCGACGGCGGCGGCCACCTCGGCCAGGATCCGGGCCGGAACCAGCCCCAGGAGTTCGAGCGTCGCCTCGGCGGTGACCCGGTCTCCGCAGTAGGCCAGAAGCTGGTCGAGGATGCTTTCGGCGTCGCGCATCCCCCCGTCGGCGTTGGCGGCCACCAGCCGCAGCGCTTCATCCTCGTAGGCGATCCCGTCGCGCTCCAGGATCTCCCGCAGCCTCCCCGTCAGCGACCGCTCCGCCAGCTTGCGCAGGTCGAACCGCTGGCAGCGGGAGATGATCGTGGGCGGAAGCTTCTGGGGGTCGGTGGTGGCCAGGCAGAAGATCACGTGGGCGGGGGGTTCTTCCAGGATCTTGAGCAGGGCGTTGAAGGCTTCGCGGGTCAGCATGTGGACCTCGTCCACGATATAGACTTTGTAGCGGGAAACCGCCGGGGCGAACTGGGCCGACTGGCGCAGGTCCCGGATCTCGTCGATGCCCCGGTTGGAGGCGGCGTCGATCTCGAGGACGTCGAGACTGACCCCGTCCATGATGTCCCGGCAGGAAGCGCACCGGTCGCAGGGAGAAACGGTGGGCCCTTCGCTCTCCAGGCAGTTGATGCTCTTGGCGAAGATCCGGGCGATGGTCGTCTTGCCGATGCCGCGGGGACCGGTAAAGAGGTAGGCGTGCGCCAGCCGGTCTTTTCCGATGGCGTTGACCAGCGTTCGGGAGACGTGTTCCTGCCCCACCACCTGGTCGAACTGCTGGGGCCTCCACTTCCGCGCCAGAGCCAGATATGCCATGCCTGTTTCCGCCTTCCTCTTCGCGTCCGAAATATGTTCGCGCACCCGCCGTCGAGGTTCCCGGCTCCGGCTTCGCCGGCGGTCGGCTCGGGCCGAGCCGATCCGGACCGCCCCGGGGGGACGCGTACCGCTGCTTCCTTCCGGACCTGACGGGTTTGGCGTTCCCGAAGCGTCCGGGACCCGGCCGTCGACGCTTTCCGCTCGGTTCGCCCGGACCCGGCAGGGGCCCCTCGGGCGGGAATTCGGCCCTGCTGAAGCGGATTGCAGGTCGCCCCCCGTTTCCGGGGGGGTCAGGGCACCGCTGGCTCCCCGCCTAGCGCGAACGCCGTATCGTACCAAAAGCGATCCCGGAAAACACCCCGAAACTGCCGACGGGGACGTTCCGACTGTCAGAAGAAGGCGCTTATAAGACAAATCACCGTAAATATGCTATAATTTTAGGTAAGCAACGTAACCGGGAGGTGAGCATGAGAATCGTGGTTTCTCTGGCGGCGGCCCTGGCCCTGGCCGGCGGAACGGGAGCGGGGTGGAGCGCCGATTTCGACGGCGACGGCACCCCGGACGTGGCCGTTTTCCGGCCGGCCAGCGGAAAATGGTTCGTCCGCAACATCACGCGGGTGACGTATGGAACCTCCACCGACACCGCCGCGCCCGGCGACTACAACGGGGACGGGACCAGCGAGATCGGCGTTTTCCGCCCCGCGGCGGGGAAGTGGCTGGTCATGAACACCACCCAGTTCTGGTTCGGGGTCAGCACCGATACGGTCATTCCGCCCACCGCCGCCCGAGGGCCCCAGGGCGATCAGGGCGCGACCGGCCCCGCCGGACCCCAGGGCGACCAGGGGATCCAGGGCGATCAGGGGCCGGCCGGACCTCAAGGAGAACAGGGGCCCCAGGGCGACCAGGGGATCCAGGGCGACCAGGGGCCTCAGGGCGATCCGGGGGCCCAGGGCGATCCCGGCCCCGCCGGACCCCAGGGCGACCAGGGTGAACAGGGGCCCAAGGGCGACCAGGGCGACCAGGGGCCGAAAGGAGACCAGGGAGACCAGGGGATCCAGGGCGATCAGGGACCCCAGGGCGAACAGGGACCTCCCGGGACCAGCAGCTGGACCGACGGGACCGATCAGGTCACGACCGACGTCAGCGTCGGCATCGGCGTGGAGGAGCCCGACTACGACCTCGAGGTCGGCGGGACCATCGTCGGCCGGTTCTCGGCGGGGGACGTTCCCATCGCCGCCTGCCCGGGCCAACTCTACACCTCGTCCACTTCCGCCCAGGAGGTGGCCGCCTTCGCCATCGGGCAGCCCGGCGACGTCCGGGTCAAGTTCTACCTGGGCGGGAGCGCCGACGGGGCCACGGCCTACGCCCGGATCTACGTCAACGGCTCCCCCGACAGCGGGACCTGGTCGCAGACCGGGTCTTCCTACAGCGCGATCAGTTACGACGTCGAAGACCTCGAAGTCGGCGACGAGATCGAGCTCTACCTCTACCGGTCGGTCACGGGCGATACCTCCAGCGCCCAGGGCCTGACCCTCAACGTCGAGGCCGGACCCTTCGCCACCTACCTCTATACCTACTCCCTCTGAGACCGGGGTCCGGACGGAGGGATCGGGAGGCCTCCCCCCGCGGCCGCGGGGGGAGGCCTCCGCCGTTACCGGCGCAGGCGGACCGTGCTATACTCCGGGCGGCGCAAGCGCGAACCCGGGAGAGAACCTTGAAAATGCCGGCAGCAGCGGTGGCGGCGGCGGTCCTGGCCGCCGGCGGCCTGTTCCTGGCCGCGGTGCCGCCCTGGAACCTGCCCGACGAACCGACCCACCTCGACCGGGTCCGCCGCCTGGCCGGGACCCCCGTCTCCCAGGCGGCGGTCATCCGCTCCATGGCCGGCTACGGGTTCTGGAGGAACCTGGGGCTGGAGACGCCTTGCCCCCTCCCCTCCCGCTTCGAGGAGATCGAGTTCCTGCGCCTGGCCGGCGCGGCCGACCAGACGGAGAAACGCCCCGCCGCCTACTACCTGGCCGCCGCCGCCCTGCTTCGGACCGCCGGAGCGGCTTCCCCCGTCGCCGACCTCTACCTGCTCAGGGGCTTCTCCCTGCTGCTGACCTCCCTGACCGGGGCACTTCTCTGCCTGGCCGCCCGCCGGCTGGCTCCCGGAGAGCCGTGGTTCGGCCTCGGCGCCGCCGCCGCGGGCGTGCTCCTCCCCCAAGCGCTGCTGATCGGGGTCTCGGCCAGTTACGAACCCCTCCTGGACGCCGCCGCCGCCGCGTTTCTGCTGGCGGCGGTGAGGATGCAGTTCGCCGGACCGACCTTCCTCTCCGTCGCCGCCCTGACGCTGACGGCGGCGGCGGCGGCGGCGGTCTCCCCCAAGGGGCTGTTCCTCCTCCCGGCCGCTCCGCTCGCCGGTATTTTGGCCGGAGCGGGGGTCGAAGGCCCGGGGCGCCGGCTCCGGGGCCTGGCGGGGGGGGCGGGGACGCTCCTGGCCGCGGCCGCCGTCGCCCTGGCTCTGACCTGGTTCCGGCCGGAAGCGGCGGCGAAACTGCTGGCGGCCGTCCGGGAAGCCTGGGAAAAACTGCGGGAAACCTGCGGCGGCGGCGTCTACCCGGCCTGGCGCTACTACCCCTGGTTCAACCGGGAGGTCTTCCGCTCCTTCTTCTTCAAGGCCGGGTGGGCGGCGGCGCTGCTGCCGGCCTGGACCTATGCGGTCTTCGCCGGGGCCTGCCTCCTGGCCCTGGCGGGCCAGGTCCCCCTGCTGATCCGGCTGGCCGCCCGGCGCCGGGAATCCCGGGGTGCCTGCCTGCGGGCATGGGCGGTCCTGGCCGCGGTCGCGGCGTTCAGCGTCCTGGGCTTCTACCTCTCGCGGGGGCTGGGCCCCCGGGCGGCGCCCCAGGGGCGGCACCTCCTGGTCGGAGCCGGCGCGGGTGGGATCCTCTTCGCCTGGGGGCTGACGGCGTGGGCGCGACGGAGATGGCGAACGGCGATCGCCGTCGGCGTCTTCCTGGCCTTCTTCCTGTCCGACCTGGCCATCGCCGCCTTCTTTCTCTTCCCCCTTTACGGATCGTAAACGGGGAACGGGGCCGAGCGGCCCCGGGAACGGAGAGGCAGGGATTCGAACCCTGGGTACCCTTTTGGGGCACACGCGATTTCCAGTCGCGCCGAATCGACCACTCTCGCACCTCTCCCTGGGAGGCCGGCCGGGGACATAACCCGGCCTTTCAGCGGAGAGGCTGGGATTCGAACCCAGGGTACGCAAAGCGTACAACGGTTTTCGAGACCGCCCCGTTCGACCGCTCCGGCACCTCTCCGAGCAGACCGGCCCGCCGGGCCGGAGTTTCTTATACCGTAAATGGGACGGCCTCCAAAGCAGTTTTTTCTCAGGAGCCGGGGCCGGGCCGGGGGCGTTCCTTCTCCTCCCGGACCCCGCGGAAAAACTCCTTCAGCAATTCCCCGCACTCCTCGCCCCGCACTCCCCCCAGGACCTCGACCGCGCCGCCCAGGGCGGGCAGGGAGAAGAGATCGACCACCGACCCAGCCGCCCCGTCCCGGGGGGCGGGGGCGCCGAAGACCAGGCGCGAGACCCGGGCCTTGATCATGGCCCCGGCGCACATCGGGCACGGTTCCTTGGTCACGAAGAGGCAGCAGCCGTCCAGGCGCCAGTCCTCGCGGGCGGCCGCGGCCTGGGTGAGGGCGATCATCTCCGCGTGGGCGGTGGCGTCCTTGAGCAGTTCCACCTGGTTGTGGGCCCGGGCCAGCACTTTCCCCTCCCGGGCGATGACGCAGCCGATCGGGACTTCCCCGGCGGCGGCGGCCCGGGCGGCCTCGGCCAGGGCCAGGCCCATGAAGTAGTCGTCCCCGGCGGCGGCGAGCAGGTTCACCGCATCGGTCTCCGGGAAAAGGTCCGGGGGCCCGGGAAGGAACGTGCCTGCAGGGACTCGAACCCCGAACCTTCTGATCCGTAGTCAGATGCTCTATCCAATTGAGCTACAGGCACAACTCTCCGCGCGTGCGGCCCGGGGGCCGGTGCGCGCGGTGTAGTTATACCGGCCGGGCAAAAACGAGTAAAGCCCAAAATTGAAGCGGACACGGCTCAGTTCCCCCCCGGGTAAAGCGCCCCCAGCCAGACCATCCCCGCCAGGACCGCCAAACCCGCCGCCGCCAGGAGCAGGCTCAGCCCGGGCAGAAACGAGACCCGCCGGGAGACGGCCACGGCCCGCAGCGACAGGGCCAGGGAAACGGCCAGAACCGCGGCCGCCGCCAGGTAGCCGGCCGCCACCGCCGCCGGCCCGATCCCGGCCGGGGAGGCCCCGGCCCGGAAGAGGAGGAGACTGAGGGCGAAGAGCCCGGAAAGCAGACCCAGGCCGATTAGGGCGAGCACGAACTGTTTCATCTTTCGGTCCGCGCCGCCGGGGCCGCTCGCCCCGGGACGCCGACGGAGAGGCAGGGATTCGAACCCTGGGTACCGGTAAACCCGGTACAACGGATTAGCAATCCGCCGCATTCGACCACTCTGCCACCTCTCCAGGCACAAGGTTTTATACCGTATCGCGGCCCCATCCCCAATATTTTTTGCTCGTTTTCCCCTTCCTGGTGCAAAAAGCATGGAGCATAGAGCAGAGGGCATAGAGCAAGACCCACCACCCGAGCCCCAGGGTTCAGGGGACGAATTCAGAATACAGTATTCAGGATTCAGTAACCCTCCACCTCGGCCCCTGAAGAGTTTCACAGACCTACTTGCCGGTAGAGAGGTTACACGGATTAAGAAACTGAGATTACGCAGATTGGGAAAGTCTCGGGGCTTTTACTGTCCCCCGGACGATATCTTCATCCAGCCTTAAACCTTCGCCCAACTCTCTGTGCCCTGTGGCGAGAAGCAAAGGGCATAGAACCTGGAGCGTAGCGTAAATCCGTCAGTGCGAGCGGAGCAAAGCAATCTTCATATAGTTGAACTGCCCAACAGATTGCTTCGTCGCCAAAGCTACTCGCAATGACATAGAGAGGCTCCTCTGACTATGAACCCTGAACCCTCCCTTGCCTGCCCTCTCTTTCTTGAAGCCGGTGGGATCGGAACAAACGGGGTGGGACAGGATCAGGTTTCCATCGGCAGCGATCACCGCTTGGTGTGTGAGGTCGGATTTGCCGATACCGGGAGCACCGGTGATGAGGATGTTCTGCCGGTTCTGAAACGCCGTCACCAGCACATCCTTGAGGACGGATGGTTTCATATTCCCCTCCTTTGACATAAGGCGGTTTGGTGGTCTGACCTCCACTTGCCTTATGACAAAAAAGGATCCTAAAAAGAAAAGGGGTGGCCTCCCATGTCTGGGAAGCCACCCGGCTTTGGGGGAAAAATACTTGGGCATGTGTTTATTTTTTCAGTTATTTTCTAACGTGGAGTTGAGGTGCCTGCGCGGCTTTTCGCGCAGGTCGCCGCGAACGCAGGGTTAGGGCTCATAGTCGATATTCTTACGAACCCAGGTGCGTTGGCTTGTGGACATAGATGGCCAAAGCTTTCGGATCTTCCATCTCTCCATTTTTCGGAGCTGATCCTTTTCTCTATTTCGCTGAATGACTAGCTTAAAGTCTGTTGGTGAATATTCGATTTCGTGTTGATCGAGCAGTCAGAACAGTAATGCCAGTTGCTTCGGCGTAAACGCATCCCGATCAAGAACGTAAGAAATGAAAGAGTCGATATCAAATCTATCTTCCACTGCAGACAACGTAACGAGCTTGTTAACAAGGCGGCGCTTCCTCACCTCATTACAAGAAAGCGACGATCTCGATTTACCCGACAGCGAGATTCATCAGAACCCAGAATATTTCCGAGTTCATCAGTTGCCGAGATGCCGAACTTATTGATGCACTCGGACCCAACCAACATTTCATTTCCATTGTGCCGATTGATGATCTTGAATTGATATCGAATGTCCGGGTGTTCGCACAACGTGAGGCCTAAGGGTCCTCTGAGCGATCCCTCCCGAATGGAGGGCCCGTTCCGGCGGTTTGTCGGGGGGTGCGCCAAGACGCCCCGCCGGAACAGAAGCGCAGTTTGCCTCCTGATTTCTATTTCTCACCTGGCACTCCCGGCAACGCAGCCTTTGAGTGCCCCAGCGTCCTTTGATATGAGATGCCGAGCTTCCGACAGACCGACTGCCGAACTTTATAGGGGCGATCAAAGAGGTAGAAATGCTCGGCGACCAGCATCCGAAGCAACGTCAGTCCGAATACATCATCTTCCACTTCCTTGCGCAACTCATCGATCCGTTTCTCTGGGAAAGCCCGGCTATGGTCGAGTCGTAGGCACAACTGTACAAAACGCGTCGCTCGCGTGTCATAACTACCTTCCAACGCTTCATAGGTCTTCACCAATGTTTCAGAACCTACCGCATACGAGATCCGTCGGAATGTTGCCAAGCACATGATTTCCGTAACGAAAAAGACGAACTCCTTGGCAGCAGGGACACGTTGACGCTCGGGGAGGTCTTCGAACTTCTTTCCAAACAAATCGGCGAGCGCTTCGAGTGTAGTATCAAGGTGCCGCTCCATCAGGGTGCAGAAACTATTGAATACGCGAAGCGCAAGATCGAAGCACTCTTGCGTGATCTCTAGTTTTATGTCGCTCTTCAAGGATCCAGTGAAATTTCTGAGGATCTGGCCGAGCACTTGAAGAGCTTTGATCGCGCGGTTGATCAACAACACTTCGTTCAACTCAGCGTCCTCTCTGTCGCGTTCATCCTGTGACGGCTCGTCACCGTCGGTCTGGACACGCTGCCGATCATCTGCGTCAACCTTCTCAAGGACTGCCCGCCGTTGCTTCTTTGGGTCTCCGTCTGGTAAGACGATTGCAGGCAAACTATCTTGGACTCGACTGATAAAGGCAACGTGATCTGCAAGATCTGAAGGGCTTACTCCCCGGAAGAGCGACTTCGCCTCGTCGATTACCCGCTGAATTACGGGTCTGCTCTTCGTCAAGTAGGTGAGGAATATGAGGATGTTTGCGAAGTCCTCGCGGTGAATCTGGCGTGCGGCCTCGTCAACGCACTTCTGAACATCCCTTTCGTCGAAGTTGTCCCGCATGTGTCGTGCGACGAAGTAGTAGAAGAAGTATCGATAAACGAATCGGTACTTCCCGTACCGCATCGGCAGCAGGCGAGAGTCGAGAATTCCTTCCTTGAGTCTCGATGGTTCACAGTTCAGGCCAAACTTGTCTATGTGTTCGCGAGTGAAATGATCCAACCCCTCTTCATCGATGTCGTACCGTCCTTGCGTGTGTAGATGCCACGCCAGTTCGGATAGAAACGTGTACTTCGCATCAACTTCTTCCGCAGAACGCGACGACTGTTGAAGAGCCAGTGTGAGCACAGTTTCGTAGAAGTACCCGTAGGAGCCAGAACGGGTGTCCAGCGGTACCTGCGCCTCCAACTGCTGAAGGAGGATCAGGATGTAAACGGGATTCGCGGGCAAGAGATTCTGACCAAGAGTTTGGCTCACGGTGTGAGCAGTCTCCCGAATCTGGTGCTGGAGTTCGATCGGCTGAAGCAAATGCTCCTGACCAAGAGTAATCCACTTCTCGATAAGAATATCGCGGAGCAGATGACCGAATGGCCGAATTTCGTAGCGCCTATACCCTTGCAGCGCAGTATCTTCTTCGGGAGCAGCGACCAATTCCTCTACCTGGGTCAGATCTCCGGCGAAAAGGCATGTATGGCCAAACTTGCCTTTCAGCCAAGTGATGAGCTTGGCCTTCCCGGTTGAGTTGAGTGGCGAATCGCCGAAATCATCCACAAACAAGACCCGGCTCTCCACTGGAGTCTGCCAAAACTCCTCGCTAGTGAGGTGCATGTAGTGCCGGTCGACCGCTGCACCGATTATTTTGGCCGCCTGTTGACCGTCAGCCTTGCGTAGGTCGGAGCCATTGACGAATACAGGAGTTAGTCCACGACGGATCGCGTGACGAAAGAGCATCTTGGCAAGCGTTGTCTTGCCGCTTTGCCCTTCCCCAAGAACATAGACATGTCTGTCATCGAGGAGGGTGTTGATGGTGAGCCGGGACGGGACGACTGCAGTTCCCAGGGCGGTGGGTTTGTCAGAGTGTTCGTAAGTCCGTAGATCCGGAGGAACAAAGATATCTTCTAACGTGAGTTCCTTGGCGCGATGTGTCAACTGAAGTCCTAGGTCGTCAAGAAATGCCTTGGTTTCATCCGAAAGGCGCTGCTGGTGCGCAGCCGCGTTGGTGGCACACACATACGGCCGCCATTGGGTCTCCGCTGTCATTGCCACAAAATGGTCACTACACCAGGAGAAAGGTGTCACAGCATAGCAAGATCCCGCCGCATCAATCTGAACCACGCTGAAAGCGCAGTGTTTTTTGTCCTCGCTATTTAGGAGACCGCCTTCAACATAGCCCGTCGGTTCATCAGTACTCTTGACCTTCGCGAACTCGTCGTAGTCGTGTTCATGCCCGCTAAGCACGAGATCAGAGGTGTCCTCCAGACCTCGACGAAGCTCTCTGGCGTTGCCGGACTGGAACCAGGGATACGGATGATGCATGAGCGTGACACGGACATCAGCGTGCGCTATATCAGGTACAGAGGAAGTAGGGAAGAACAAACGACCCTGTTCTTCCCGGAGAGTGGACATCCATGCCGTGTTGAGACACCGGAACGCAATTCGGACACCATCACCACATGTAATCACCACGGTCCATGAAAGGCATGGCTCCGTACCCCCGGGGGATAATTCCATCTGCCGTAGCCACTCAAAGAAAGCTGTCTGAACGACAGTGCATTCGGCCATCATGCTGCCGCTTTCGGGAAGCACTCCTCGCTCGCGGATATCCTTAATGACTAGATCCCTTACCGCAGCATCGTCAGGGAAATCGCAGTCGTGATTTCCGGGGCATACGACGATATGGACTGACGATGCGACTTTCCCCTGTAGCCCCTCCCGAAGATATCTAAAGTACTCCGTTGCAGCGGTGTACTCCTCCGTCTTCCCTGAGTAAGCAATATCGCCCGTCACAGCAACTGTGAGAGTATCGAAGTCTACGTTCATTCCACGCACGGCGGCGACTATAGAAGAAGGGCTGCATGGCTCACTCCTGCCGCCCAGATGTATGTCGCTCAAGTGAATCAGTCCATTCATGATCTTTCCTTTTCCACAACTACTCCGATATTACCTCTTGCAAACGTGTTCTTAGGTTAATTTTTTCTGCACAAAAAAGGTTATCAAAATAGCCGCTTGATGGCAAAACAAAGCGGGCATTATTCGGATAACCAACCTCCATAGACCTGAGGCGGCTTCCCGTGCCATCTCTTAACCGGGAAGGATAGGGACACCCACAAATGGCTGGCCCGGGCAGTGACGGCTCCTTACTACGGATCCTCGACCGATCAGCCGGTCACGAACCCCTGAAATCGGTCATCCCCCTTTTGGGGATTACTTATGCGCTTGGATTTTACCATTCTTATCGATATCGATATAAATTTCTGTATCACTATAGTGATTAAGTACAATTTCACCTAACAACTGCCCTTCTATATAAAATTTAACAACGTGCTCATAGGCATGATAATAAGAACTCTCAAATTCCCCATAGGCATTAATCACATGTCCAGAATCGTCCCCATCATAGCGATGCTTATTTATTTTAATCCAATCAGATGGGATTTTACTGTATTCAATATCCTGCTTCGGCAGATCTTCAGAAAAAAATACGTCGATTTCTATTTTGATCTGTTCTCCGGTATGATTATAAATTTCAAAATTTCTTGTCTTTATACATCCAATAAACAAACAGCTAGCGACAAACAGCATTCCCCTGCTTCTATGGAGTATTCGTGCAACTTTCATATTTGCTATGCCTAGCATGTCCCTAATATCAGACTACTTTAATAGCAGTTTTTCTCCCACAGCCACTGACTGACATAGAGCCTCTGGATCTTTCGTTCCATAACCCAGCAAACAACATAGCTGGATTTGATTGTATTCCTTGTCCGGACAGGCAGTCAATAGACTGATTTTCAGCGACGCCCCCACTGGATCAAGATCGACCTTGTGGTCACAAGCCCCTGAAATTTAGAGATAACCGGCCGAAAAAGGGCCATTTTTACCCCAAAAACTGCCTTTTAGGGGGTTCTCCCCGAGATGACAACCACGCCCTAACCCATTGTCTCTTCTGGTGTTATCTCGACCACTAGTTTAAATCCCAATGCCGTTTTGCGTCCATAATAATAGCAGGTTAGCTCCTCCTCCGGGAAAATTGCCCATAGGTTAGAAGGCTGTCCCCTCCTCCCTGGTTGACCCAGCCTCGATAGGACTGGTATGATCCCGATACAACAAGGGAGTGATAATGCCCCTGTTTGAACGCTGTATTCAGGTGATTCGATGCCCGGCTCTGGAGTATACCCCCGGCCGGGATTTTTCCTACATCGTCAGGTCTTTGACCCGACCCCTCTATCCTGTCGCCGGTTATGGGATCGTCTACTTTGCTGCCGGAATGTTGTTCTCACCTCAAAGTGCAAAAGCAGAACCAGGAGATCAAATAGCAAAAAAAGCTTTTTCATATGAAGAAGGAAGAGTTCCAACAGGAGCTGCTTTTGATAATACTGAAAAAAAACTTTATTTTATAGATGATGCTCATGATCAAATCTTTAAAGTTGATCCTGCAAATAATTATGAAGCTGCTCCTGGAACAGCTGTTGTTAATCTTGAATCAGGAGATGAATATTTCGGCCTTGGAGTTGCAAACATAGGGGGAATCCCTTACTTAGCCGCAACAAATATTACAGACTGTGAACTGGAAATATACAACGGGGCCACAGGAGCTTTTGTAAATTCAAAAACAATGCCAGGAACTCCAGGAGGCCCTCTTGGTCCAAAAGGAGTTACTTTTGATGGAGAGAATTGGTTGGTGTCTGTAGAAGCTCCACCTTACAGCAGAATAAATAAGTATGATTTATCAAGTTTGATCTTAGTAAGTGAATCTGGAAGTCTAACTATTGCAGGAATCGGAAGTGGGGATTGTGAAATAGCTTTTGATTCTGTTGATAAATTAGTATATCTTATTAGTGATTCTGACAAGAACTTTTGTACATTCGACGAAAATTTAGAGAATGTTAATTATTTTGAATTTAATCCAGGAACAAGTTATGACTTTAGAGGTGCTGCAATTGATGAAGATAATTTGGAATTTTTAGTTACAAATTCTAACTCTTATTGGGCATTCATACAGCGTTATGAAGGCTATGACGCGCCACCGACTCCCTCTCCCTCGCCTACCCCGGCTCCCACACCTGCGGTTATGGTGCTGGACTCCGGGGATTACGACGGCGACGGGACCTCGGACATAGCCGTATTCCGGTCTTCCCCGGGGCTCTGGGCGGTCCGGGGAGTGACCAGAGTCTATTTCGGCTCATATTCCGATACTCCCGCCTCGGGGGACTACGACGGGGACGGGACCACGGATATCGCCATCTTCCGGCCGGGGTCGGGCCTCTGGGCGGTCAGGGGACTCACCCGGGCCTACTTCGGTGGGGCCTCTGACGTCGCCGTGCCCGGCGACTACGACCATGACGGTTCCTGCGAGGCGGGGATATTCCGGAAAGCTTCCGGCCTCTGGGCCGTCAGGGGAGTGACCCGAGTTTATTTCGGGGGCCCGTCCGACCGGCCGGTACCGGCCTACTACCGGGGAAAGGCCGGGAAGGACGTCGCCGTGTTCCGGCCGTCATCGGGGCTCTGGGCCGTCAGGGGCGTGAGCCGGATATACTTCGGGAGTTACGCCGACTGGCCGAACCCGGGGGACTACGACGGCGACGGGACCGACGATATCGGGCTGTTCCGTCCCGGCTCGGGCCTTTGGGCGGTCAGGGGTGTAACCCGGGCCTACTTCGGGGGTTCGTCCGACCAGCCCGTCCCCGCCGACTACGACGGTTCCGGGGAAGCCGGGATGGCCGTCTTCAGGGAAAGCTCCGGGCTCTGGGCCGTCCGGGGGCTGAGCCGGGCGTATTTCGGGGGTTACGGGGACCTCCCGGTGGCAGGCCCCCCCTGCCGGCCCCTGACTCCCACGCCGACGGCGTCGCCTTCCCCTACGCCTTATACCGGTACCCCCACCCCCATCCCGACCTCGACCCCGATCACCCCCACACCCACGCCCAGCGTCACCCCCACCCCGGTGGGCTACAAGACCCCCAGCCCCACCCCTTCGGTCATGCCCACCGTCGAGCCCCTGGTCGAGTCGTCCAACTCGGACTGCCTCGGGCCCACCCGGCTCGATGACGAGCCGGAGTACCTGGAAGTCTTCTGGGAGACCAACCACGTCGCCGTCAGGCACTACAACGCCGAGTACAACTGCTGCCTGGAGAGGGTGGACGTGGAGATGCAGGTCGAGGGGTCGCAGATCCGGCTCTACGAGACCGAATACGTCCCCATCTACTGCTACTGCCTCTGCCCCTACAACGTCTTCAGCGACATCTCCCCCCTGGTCCCGGGGGAGTACACCGTCTCCGTCTACAAGATGGGGTCGTTCTGGGAATCGGCCACCGTGACGGTGCCGTAAGGGCCGCCGGGATCACCTCG
>DAOSXE010000028.1 GCA_035380285.1 bacterium
CCGCGACAACGTTGGCGTAAGGGAACAGCGATCCCATCTTTTCTCCGTCCTTCTTCCCGGCCCTATCCATCAATGGGCCGGCTTTCACGTTGATATGCGCAAGCTTATCTTTTGCTTGATATTAGGCTGGCCGAGCACAACTAAACAAGCTCATTCCCGCAATCTTATCGACTATTTAGGGGAACATAGCGCACATAGCCGGGTCATAGTGTAAAACCTTATTTTTCCTCTTCCCCCTTATGCTCTTCATGGTGAAACTAAGATTACGCAGATCGGGGGAAAGGGATGGAACGTGGAAAAAGATTTCAATGCTAGGCACTCTGTTCTAAGCCCCCTACTCTCAACTCCTCCCTATCTGTGAAACCTACCGGCCGGAAGGCAGGTTCGTGGACTCCTTCAGAGGCTGCGGCGGGGGTCCCCCTACTGAATTCTGAATACTGTATTCTGAATTCACTCTCTATCTGTGTAAACCTGCCTGCCGGCAGGCAGGTCTGTGGACCCCCTCCCTTCCTTTCCCCTCCTATGCTCTCTGCTCTATGCTTCCCTCCCCCGAACCCTGAACCCTCTTCTTCCCTCCCCTTCCCCCTTCCTGAACCCCAAACCCTGAACCCTCTTTCCCCCTATGCTTCCCTCTCCTGAACCCTCTCTTTTCCCCCTCCGTGACCTCCGTGGTAATTCCCATCTCCTTCCCTTCATAAACTTCATGTCCTTCATGGTAGAATCCCCCTTCCTGAACCCCGAACCCTCTTTTCCCCCTCCGTGACCTCCGTGGTAATTCCCATCTCCTTCCCTTCATGAACTTCATGTCCTTCATGGTAGAATCCCCTTCCTGAACCCCGAACCCTGAACCCTGGTATTCCCCCTACATGTCTACATGGTGAATCCCCGCACCTGTCTGCCGTCAGGCAAGTCCTTCCTGAACCCCGAACCCTGAACCCTCTTCTTCCCCCTTCCCCCTGCCCCCTTCCCCCACCGATTTCCCTTGTCTCGCCGGAGGGCGGCCGGTAACCTTTTTTTGCAAGCGAGGAGAAGACGATGAAGTTCGCCCAAGTAGCCGGGACGGTGGTCGCCACCAAGAAGGACCCGCAGATGGAGGGGATCCCCTTCCTTCTCCTGCGCGATCTGGACGTGGAAAACCGGCCCGGGAAAGGCTACGTTGTCGCTTCCGACCCGATCGGGGCCGACCGGGGGGAAGTGGTCCTCTACTCCACCGGGAGTTCGGCCCGACAGACCGAGATCACCCGGGACCGCCCCAACGACGCCGTCATCCTGGCGGTGGTGGAGACCTGGGAGGTCGAGGGGCGTACGGTCTACCGCAAGGGGGAGGCCGAAGCGTGAAGCTGGGGCGCGTCATCGGAACCGTGGTCGCGGCCAAGCAGCTCGACTGCTTCCAGGGCGAGAAGTTCCTGATCGTCCAGCCCCTGGACGAGAACCTCAAGCCGGACGGAGAGCCCCTGGTGGCCAACGACACCCAGCAATCCGGCCCCGGGCAGATGGTCACCTACATCGGCGGACGCGAAGCCACCATCCCCCTGGGCGAGCCCTTCAACCCCTCCGACGCCGCCATCACCGGGATCGTGGACGAGGTCGCGCGCGGATGAAGATCGGGCGCGTCATCGGGACCGTGGTGGCGACCCTGAAGCTCCCCCACTACCGGGGGGAAAAGCAGCTGCTGGTCAAGCTGCTCGAACCCGACGGCTCGGATTCGGGGGATTACGTGGTGGCTTTCGACCGCTGCCAGGCCGGCGACGGGGACGTGGTTCTTCTCATCGACGAAGGCAATGGCGCCCGGCAGACGCTCCAGACCGGCCCCAAGGGGGTGGTGCGGGCGGTCTGCGTGGGTTTCGTCGACTCGGTCGACCTGGCTCCCGCCCCCAAACCGTTCGCTTCCTGAGCCGGACGCTCTACCCGGCTTTCTCCCGGTTGCGGCGAAGGCGGAACTCCTCGCGGGACCGGTCGAAAAACTCCAGGGTTTCCGGGTCCCGGTAATCGGGGTAGGTCCACTCCCAGGGCTTGAAGCCGCCCGCGACGAAACGGAGCGTGACCTCGGCCCGGATCCCGCCGCCGATGTAGATCCGCCAGGAAGCGTCCTTGGTCGAAGCCAGCACCAGGCGCGAGAGGTCGAGGTACCCCGGGTCGATGTTGACCTTCCTCTCTCCCCCTTCCGAGAGGGTTGCTTCCAGTTCGTTGCTGCGGACCTTGAGCTCCGCCAACTCCCCGGGGTCGATCAGACGCCGGAAGACCAGGTACCGCCGCAGGGGCTCCTCGCCCAGCTCCCGGCGGTAGTACGAACTCCAGACGAAGGGCCGGACCCGGCTGGCGGCTTCCCACTCCCCGAAGAGACCGCGGACGGCCGCTTCGCCGCGCTCCAGCCACTCCCGGTCGGCGGCCAGCAGACCCGCCAGCAGCTGCACCGGTTCGGGGGTTTCGATCCGGCCCACGGCCTTTCTCCTACCGTTTCCAGGGAAGCGGCGGGACGGGCGCGGGGGCGGGAAAATACTGCTTCCCCAGCAGGGCGAACAGCCCGGGGTCTTCGCAGAGGGCGTCGTAGGAGAAGAAGACGATCCCCGGCGCCGAGGCCGCGCGGGCGTCCTCGATCTCCTTGAAGAGGACGGGCAGCTTCTTCATGAGCAGGTAGGCGCCCAGTCCGATGTAGACCCGGCGCTTGGCCTGGGCGGCCAGGGCGGCGTTGGTAAGATACCGGGTCACCCGTTCGTCGGTACTGTAGTTCATGACCACCACCACGTCCAACAGCCCTTCCTCCAGCCACCGGCGCCAGTCCTGGAAGGAACTGAGGTAGGCCCGGTCCGCCCAGGCCACGGCGGCCGCCGAAACCGTCAGGGAGGGTTTGAGGCTCCGGGCCAGGTCGGTCACCGACTCCACGAAGACGTTGACCTGGAACCGGCGCCAGTTGTCCCAGGCCTGGCAGTTTTCCCTGGTCAGCTCCATCTTCAAAGGATCGAGTCCGGTCCACTCCCGGAACCGGGCGGCGCTCTCCGCGCCGTAACCGAAATCGCGGCGCCCCGCCCAGAGGGAGCCGCCGGTCGCCGATGCGTAGGGGTAGCGGATGAAATCGAGATGGACCCCGTCCACCCCCGGGTACTTCCGGATCAGTTCGGCGATCACTTCCAGCAAATAGCGGCAGACCCGCTTGTCCCCGGGGTCGAGCCAATACCCGCCGTCGGGGAGCAGTTCGGGTTTGTAGTCCGCCAGCGACTTCCCGGCCCCGTCCCGGGTGACGACCTCGCGGCCGAGCCGGCGCACCACCGGCGCGGAGAGATCCTTCCCGATCCGGAACATGTTCATCCAGGCGTGAACCTGGATGCCGGCGGCGTGCGCTTTCTGGAGCAGGTAGGAGAGCGGATCCATCTTTTCCCGGGAAAAGACCGTCCGGTAGGGGGTGGCGTCGGCGATGGCGCTGTTGAACCAGGCCCGGTCGTGGCGGTAGACCTGGACGTAGAGGACGTTGAAATTGCCGGCGCGGGCACGCTCCACCAGTTGGTCGATCCGTTCCCGGGTGTCGAGGGTGGCGTTGGTCCCCTCGCACTCGACCCAGAGGCCCCGGGCTTCGGCCCTTCCCGGGGCCGGACGGGCCAGGCAGGCGGCGGCGGCGAGAAGGACGAGTAAAAGGCGCGGACGCCGGCGGGAAAGCATCAATAGGGGACTCCGAAGTTGGGCTGGTTCTCCCAGGGTTCGGGCTCGGCCCAGGGAAGAGAAGAATCGTCGTGGGTGGTGGTGCACCCCGCCGCCAGGACGGCCAGAACGCCCAGGAGTACGAGCGCGATCGCGTATTTCATGGAAACCTCCGCCGGTAGCTGATCAGCCGGTATAGTAGAAGAGAGCCCCGGCCGCCGTCAAGGGGCGCCGGGGGCGCGGCGGGCCCGGATATAATACTGCGCCCCCAGCGGCAGGCGCCCCAGGACCCGCGCGACCGCGGCCGGCGGCGCCAGGCCGGGAGGAAAAAACAGAAAGTAACCGCCGGCGACGGGAGCCAGACCGGCGCGGCGGAGGAGTCCGGCCAGGCGACGGCGCGGGATCAGGCGCGTGCCCCGGTCCAGGGCGCAGGCTTTGACCGCGCGGACGGTGAGGGGGTTGAGAGGGTTGTGTTCGAAGACGAAGAGGTCGCCGCCTGCCCCCAGCAGGGACCGGACCGCGGCCGCCACGCCGGGCAGCTCCGGCGGGGGCACGTGGTGGAAGACGCACGCCGCCACGACCAGGTCGAACCCGTTCCCTTCCCCGGCCAGCTCTCCGCGCTCGGAAACCGGACCCCCGGATAAGCCCGGCGGGCGATTTCCACGCAGCCGGGGGCGGGATCGTAGGCCGTGATCTCCGCCGAGGGGAAAAGCCGGGCCAGGTGCCCGAGGCCGCGACCGGTTCCGCAGCCGAAATCCAGGATCCGCCGCGGCGGCCGCTGGCGCGCCGCCCGCACGACTTCGATCTTGGCCCGCCAGTAGTAGGCAAGGTCCCCGCCCCACCGACCCAGGCTTTCCCGGATCAGCTCCTCGCAGTCGCCGGCCCGGCGGTCGAAGAAGTCGGGGGAGCGGACGGCGTCAGAAAACATAACCCAGGGCCCGAAGCCGTTTGACGGTTTCTTCGTCGGGCCGCAGGAGCTCACCTTCCTCTCCTCCGGACCCTCCGGGAGCCGCGGCTCGGAACCGGTCCACCCAGGCCCGGAGCAGGCGCAGAAGCCGCCGCGCTTGTTCCGGCTCCTCCCGGATGAGGTTGTTCTCTTCCCCCGGGTCCCGGGCCAGGTCGTAGAGTTCTCCGCGTTCCGGGGCCAGCCGTTTCCCGGTGTCCGCCGGCGTCACCAGCTTCCACGAGCCGCTGGTGACCGAGAGCATACCGCCCCGGGACTGGGGAGCGAGCTTGCGGTACCTGACCTGGGAGAAGCGGGGCAGGCCGCCGTCTTCCCCCCGGGCGAGCGGGACCAGGCTCCGCCCCTCCGGGCGCCACTCCGGCGGCGGCTCCATCCCCGCCAGCTCCAGGCAGGTGGGGGCGAGATCGAGGACCGACACCGTTCCCGACACCCTTTTCCCCCGCGGCAGCTTCTCCCCCGGGGCCCGGACGATCAGGGGAACGTGGATCTCCGGTTCGTAGAGCCGGTCGCCGTGGTCGAAAAAGTAGTCGTGCTCGAACCCTTCCCCGTGGTCGGCCGTGAGGACGACGACCGTGCGCTCGAGCAGGCCGCGCTTTCTCAGGCCCTCGATCAAGGCGCCCAGGCAGGCGTCGACCCAGCCGATCTCCCCGTCGTAGAGGGCCTCGAGCTTGCGCACGTCGTCCGCGGCGGGAGAGACCCCTTCGAGCACCAGGCCGCTCCTCACCCGCTCCAGCCGCTCCCGCTCGGCGGGAGCGGCATCCAGAAACCTGCGTGCGTATTCATCGGGGGGGTTGTAGGGGCCGTGACAGTCGTAGTAGTTGAGGAAAATGAAGAACGGCTTATCCTCCCGGTCGATGAAGTCGAGGCAGAGATCGGTGACCCGGTCGCTCCGGCTGTTCTGCCGGAAGGGTTCGAGGTAGAGGTCGAAACCCCGGTCGAGACCCAGTTCCCGACGCAGGGTCGGGGCCTGGACGACGGCCGCCGTGCGGTACCCCCGGTCCCGGAAAATCCCGGGCAGGACGGCGCAGGCCGGCCGCAGCGGGCGGTCGGGCCAGTTCGAAGCGATGCCGTGGCCCTCGGGGTAGAGCGAGGTCAACATGCTGGCGTGGGCCGGGGCCGTCACCGGCATGACCGTCCCCGCCTGTTCGAAGAGCACTCCTTCCCGGGCCAGGGCGTCGATGACGGGGGACGTTCCCCCCGGGTACCCGTAGCAGCCGAGATGGTCCGCCCGGAGCGTGTCCAGCGAGATCAGGATGACGTTGAAAGGGGGCGAAAAAACGCCGGCGAGGTAGAGAACGAAGCAGAAAACCCCCGCCGCGCCCGCCGCCGTGATCGCCATCCTGAGCGTTCGTTTCATCCCCATACCGGGCCTGCTCCCCGGGAAACGTTTCCCGGGTGGAGCGGCCGGGGTCACGGTAAACCTTTTTCCGTCCTGGTTCAATACAATCCCGGGCCGGGTCCGCCATTCAGATCGAGGTTGCCTTGCCGCCGGGCCGGTTATAGTATTCCTTTTTACTTTCCCGGCGCCGTCCGGGAAAGCCGGAATCCGTTACCAAGAGGTCGATAATGCTTCAGGGAATGCGCAACAACGCCAAGCACGTGCTGATCCCGCTCACCGTCATCGTCATCATCGGGATGGGGGGGTACGGGGTCTGGTACCTGGTCCGGCCCGAGCAGACCCCCGCCAACCGGGTGGGAGTCATCTGGGGCCGGGAAGTCTTTATCAGCGAGTTTCTCCCCATCTACCGCGGATACCAGCTCCTGGCCGCGGCCTCGAATACGGCCGTGGACAACCAGGACCTGCTCCGGCAGACCTGGCGCCAACTGCTGCTGGACGGGGAAGCCCGCCAGGTCGGGATCGAGGCCGCCCGGACGGAGATGACGGCCCTGATCGGGGCCATCCCCCTCTTTCAGATCGACGGCGCCTTCAACCAGGAACTCTACCGCCAGCGGCTCACCGGCATCCAGCTCGGAGTCGCCAACTTCGAGGAGTTCATCGCGGGCCTGATCCGGACCGAGAAGCTCAACGCCCTGGTCGCGGATTCCACCCTGGTCTCCCCGGCCGAGGTCGAGGATTTCTACCAGAGAGTCAACGGCTCCGTTCTCTTCGACTACGCCGTCGTCGACAGCGCGGACACGCCGGCGCCGGAGGCGCCCGGCGAGGAGGTCATCGGCGAATATTACCGCCAGCACGCGGGCGCGTACGAAGTCCCGCCCCAGGTCGAGATCTCCTATCTGCTCATCCCCTATTCCCGCTTCGCCGCCGAAACCTCCCCCGGAGCGGAAGAGATCGAAGCCTATTACCGGGACAACCTCTCCTCCTTCGCCGAGGGGACGGGGGAGCCCGCTCCCCTGGAGGAAGTCCGGGACGGGATCGCCGACGCCCTGGTTCTGCGCGGAGCGATCGAGGGAGCCGAACAGGAAGCCTGGGAACTCGACCGGCTCTTCGGCGGCGAGGCGACCCTGGAGCAAGCCGGCCAGCGCGAAGGGATCGAGATCGAAACCGCCGGGCCCTTTGCCCAGGACGGACCCGTCCCCGGGCTGCCCGGGGCGGAGGAGATCGCCCGGGAAGCCTTCCGGATGGCCGTCGGGGACGTCAGCTTCCCCATCGCCTATCCCGGCGACGCCCCGGAGGGGATCGTCTTCTTCCGGGTCGACCGCAAGACCGAACCGCGCCTGCAGAGCCTGGACGAAGCCCGCCTGGACATCGTCGCCAATCTGACCGACGAGGCGATCGCTCGCGCCACGCTGGAGCGGGCCCAGGAAGCCCTGGCCAAGATCGACTCCGCCATGAAGGAAGAGAAGCTCGGGTTCCGGGAAGCGGCCGCGGCCGCGGGTCTGGAAACGGTCGCCGCCGGGCCGATCAACCTGGAGGACGAGAGCGAATCGGGGCCGCCCGCCAACCTGGTCACGGTCGCCTTTCTGACCCCCGTCGGCTCCGTCTGCGGCCAGGTCGTTCCCCTGGAAAACGGCTACGGGATACTGGAAGTCACCGAAAGGCGCCCGGCCGCGCCCCTGCCCGAGGAGGACCGCGATCTCTGGAAAAAACGGGCGCTGCAGGTCAAACGTTCCGTGGTCTACCTGGAATGGGTCAGGAACCTGGAAGCCCGGGCGAACATCGAGGCGGGGGCCAACTTCCGGCCCTGAAACGGGCCGGCCGGCGGCCGGCGCTCACCCGGGCCGCGCCCATGCCGCCCGCAGGGAAGGATAGAGGGGAAACGCCGAGGTCAGCTCCCGTACCTCTTTCCGGACCCGCTCCCTGACGGCCGCGTCGCCCGGCGCCTCGAGCACGTCCGCGATCCACTCCCCCACCCGGCGGAACTCGGCTTCGCCCAAACCCCGGGTGGTCGCGGCCGGCGTCCCCAGCCTGATCCCGCTGGTCTTGGTCGGGGGCAGGGGGTCGAAGGGGATGAGGTTGCGGTTGCAGACGATCCCGGTCTCCTCCAGGAGCACGTCGGCCTCGGCCCCGGTCATCCCCCGCTCCCGAAGATCGACCAGGAGCAGATGGGTATCGGTTCCCCCCGAAACCAGGGGGAAACCCCGGGCGCGGAGCGTTTCCCCCAGGGCCCGGGCGTTCTTCACCACCGCCTGCTGGTACTCGGCGAACCCGGGCCGCAGCGCTTCCCCGAACGCCACCGCCTTGGCCGCGATCACGTGCATGAGCGGGCCGCCCTGCATCCCCGGGAAAACCCGGCTGTCCAGCTTGCGGGCATACGCTTCCCGGCAGAGGACCATGCCTCCCCGGGGACCGCGCAGGGTCTTGTGGGTGGTCATGGTCACGAACTCGGCTTCGGGGACCGGGTCGGGGTGGAGCTTCGCCGCCACCAAGCCGGCGATATGAGCGACGTCGGCCAGGAGCACCGCGCCGGCTTCGTCGGCGATCTGACGGAACCGCCGGAAATCGAGGACGCGGGGGTAGGCGCTGGCCCCGCAGATGATCAGACGGGGGCGGTGGCGCAGGGCCAGATCGCGGACCCGGCCGTAGTCGATCAGGCCCGATTCCGGTTCGACCCCGTAGGAGACGACGTCGTAGAAGCCCCCGGAAAAATTAATCTTCATCCCGTGGCTGAGGTGCCCTCCGTGGGCCAGATCCATGGAGAGGATGGTCTCCCCGGGCTTGAGCGCCGCCATGAGGACGGCCAGGTTGGCCTGGGTCCCCGAATGGGGCTGAACGTTGGCGTGGTCGGCGCCGAAGAGCGCCAGGGCCCGCTCCACGGCCAGGCTTTCGACCCGGTCCGCCCATTCGCACCCCCGGTAGTAACGCCGCCCCGGGTAACCCTCGGCGTACTTGTTGGTCAGGGGGGTCCCCATGGCCGCCAGGACTTCGGGGCTGGCGTAGTTTTCGGAAGCGATCAGAATCAGCTCCCGGTCCTGCCGGTTGATCTCCTCCTCGATGCACCGGGCGACTTCGGGATCGGTTTTCCATAACGTCTGCATCCGTCTCTCTCCTTTTACCCGGCGCCGGCCTCCGGGACGGTCCCCAGGCATTCCCCGATCTCGTCGGGAGTCACCGGGCCCGTCCGGACCACCACCGGGCGCTCGCCCGTCAGGTCCACGACGGTCGACGGTTCGCCCCCCCCCACGGCTCCGGCGTCCAGGATCACGTCCACTCGGTCTCCGAATATACTCGCCGCGGCGGCGCCGGTCGAGACCGGGTTTTCCCCGCTGCGGTTGGCGCTGGTGGCGGCGAAGGCCACGCCCGCCGCCCGGACCAGGGCCCGGGCCGTGGGATGGTCGGGGCAGCGGAATCCTACGGGCCGGCCGGAGGGCGCGGTCAGGACCAGGGTCAGGGGCCCGGGCCAGAACCGCGCCAGGAGCGGGCGCCAGCGCGGCGCCACCAGTTCCCGCGCTTCCTCGGGATCGGCGATGAGCCGGGCCAGCGGTTTCTCCGGAGGGCGGCCCTTGAGCCGGTAGAGACGTTCGACCGCGGCGGGGTTCTCCCCGTCCAACCCGATTCCGTACACGGTCTCGGTGGGGAACACCACCAGGCCGCCCCGGCGGACGGCGGCGGCGGCGGCAGCCAGGGCCCGGGGTTCGGGCCGCGCCGGATCGATGGGGAAAACGGTCACCAACGTCGGCCCCGGTCCCGATAGAGCCGGACGAAATTTTCGATGGAACGGTCCCAGCTCTTCTCGGCCTCGTCCGGAAAATAACAGGCGGGCAGCTCCCCCATCTCCCGGTGGTAGGCGATGCATTCGCAGCATACCCCCTTGCGCTCGCAGGGGGAGTAGGTGCAGTTGCACGCGGCCAGGTTGCGGTCCCGTCGGCATTCCATCGTCGCTTTCCTCTCCGCTCAAACCGCCGCCGGGCGGGGCCCGAAGATGGCGGTCCCGACCCTGATCAGGGTGGCGCCTTCCTGCACCGCGACCGGGTATGAGTTGCTCATCCCCATGGAGAGAACCTCCATGCGGGCGCGGCCCGGGAGGCGCTCCCCCAGCCGCTCGAAGAGCCGGCGGGTTTCGACGAAATAAGGCCGCGCCTCTTCCGGATCCCCGGTGAGGGGGCCCATGGTCATCAGCCCCTCGACCCGCAGATGGGGCAACTCCGCCACCTCTTCCAGAAGCGCGGGCGCGTCCTCGGGGAAAACCCCGTGCTTCTGCGGTTCTCTCCCGCTGTTGACCTCGATCAGCACCGCCATCGCCCGGCCCAACTCGGCCGCGCGTCTGTCGATCTCCCGGGCCAGCTTCAGGGAATCGAGCGTTTCGATCATGTCGAAAAGCTCCAGGGCGGCGCGGACCTTGCGACGCTGCAGATGGCCGATGAAATGCCAGCGGGCCGGGGCGCGGACCAGGGGCCGCACGGAACCGGCTTCCTGGAGATAGTTCTGCCCGATGACGGAAACGCCCGCGGCGATCGCCTCTTCCACCTCCGCGGGGGACCGGCTCTTGGCGGCGGCCGCCAGAGTGACTCCTCCGGGGATCTCCTCCAGAATGCGGCGGATGTTGTCGGCAATCGAACCCATGGGTGACCTCCTTGACGCGGTGCAGTATAAGCGCGGCGCCGCGGGAGCGCAACCCGGGAGACGGCGCCGAATCGTGCTTGCGGGGAGCGCACGGGCGGATTATCCTTGGCTGTTCGGAAGGAGCCGGATGATGGCGCGGATACTGGATGGAAAGAAGATCGCTCGGGCGGTGCGGGAAGAGGTGGCGGCGGACGTGCGGGCAGCGGCGGCGCGCTGGGGGCGCCGCCCCGGGCTGGCCGTGGTCCTGGCCGGCTCCCACCCGGCTTCTCAGGTCTATGTGGGGATGAAGCAGCGGGCCTGCGCCGCCGCCGGGATCGCCTCCTTCGAGCACCGCCTGGGGGACGGGGCCGGGGAATTGGAACTCCTGGAACTGGTCGCCGCCCTCAACCGGGACGAGCGGGTCGACGGCATCTTGGTGCAGCTCCCCCTGCCCGCCGGGGTCGACGAAAGCAGGATCCTGGAGGCGGTCGATCCGCTCAAGGACGTCGACGGATTCCACCCCCTCAACGTCGGGCGCCTCTGGCGGGGGGAACCGTGCCTCGTCCCCTGCACCCCCGCCGGGGTGATCGAACTGCTGGCCCGTTCCGGCATCCCCGTCGAGGGGCGCCATGCCGTCATCGTCGGGCGCAGCGCCGTCGTCGGCCGCCCCCTGGCCGGCCTCTTCCTGCGCAAATCCCCCCGGGGCAACGCCACCGTCACCGTCTGCCACAGCCGGACCCCCGATATCGGCCGCGTCGCCGCGGCCGCGGACATCCTGGTGGCCGCGATCGGCCGGCCCCGGTTCATCACCGCCGACATGGTCCGGGAGGGGGCGGTGGTGATCGACGTCGGCATCAACCAGGTGGGCGCCACCCCCGAGGGGAAACGGATCCTGGTGGGCGACGTCGATTTCGAGGCGGTGAAGGAAAAGGCCGCCGCCGTCACCCCCGTGCCCGGGGGAGTCGGCCCCATGACCATCGCCATGCTCATGCGCAACACCCTCGAGGCTTTTCGCCTCCGGCAGGAGCTTCGATGAGCAAACCGGTCCGTCTGTATGTTTCCGCCACCAGGCAGAACGACGGTAAAACCATCGTTTCGCTGGGGCTGATCAATTCCCTGCGCAAGCGGTTCGACCCCATCGGCTACATCAAACCGGTGGGCCAGCAGTATCTCGACATCAACGGCGAGAGGATCGACAAGGACGTCGTTCTCATGCAGCGGATCTACGCCTTCGCCGACCCGCTCGCCGCCATGAGCCCGGTCGCCATTCCCCGCGGCTTCACCGAAGACTACATTCGAAACCCCTACCCGCGCCGGATCAAGCAACTGGTCGTCGACAGCTTCAACCGGGTGGCGGAGGGCAAGTCCCTGACCCTGATCGAAGGAACCGGCCACGCCGGGGTGGGATCGGTGTTCGACCTCTCCAACGCCGAAGTGGCCCGGCTGCTCGAGGCCAAGGTCATCATCGTCAGCCTGGGGGGAGTGGGCAAGCCCATCGACGAAATACTGCTCAACAAGTCGATGTTCGACCACTACGGGGTCGAGATCCTGGGGGTGATCCTGAACAAGGTGCGGGGGGAAAAGTTCGACAAGGTGAACACCCTGGTGCGCAAGAGCCTGGAATCGCGCGGGCTGAAGGTGCTGGGAATCGTCCCCTTCGACCAGGTGCTCTCCATCCCCACCCTCCGGGAAATAATCTGGGCGATCAAGGGGGAGCTCATCTCCGGCCACGACCGGATCGACGCTCAGACCGGGAAATACGTGATCGGGGCCATGCCCCTCTCCACCGCCCTGGACTTTTTCACCGGCCGCTACCTCCTGATAACCCCGGGAAACCGGGAGGACCTGATCATGGCCTCCCTCACCCACGCCCTCACCGAGGATCAGACCGACACCGACCTCAGCGGGATCATTCTGACCGGGGGGATCCTCCCCCACCGCAACATCCTGCGACTGATCCGCAAGACCGGCTACCCCCTGGTGGCGGTCAAGGACGACACGTACACCATCACCTCCAAGATCGCCGGGCTCCAGTTCAAGATCAAACCCGAGAGCGTGGGGAAGATCGCCGAAACCCAGACCCTGATCGAAAACAACGTGGACATCGACCTGTTGGAAAGGCTTCTGCGCGGCCAATGAGCCTGGAGCCGATCGAAGCGATCCGGGCCCTCATTCTGGAAGCGATCGAGCCCCTCCCCCCCCGGCCGGCGCCCCTGGCGGAAGCGGCGGGCCGGACCGCGGCACGGGACTATCGGGCGACTTCCGCGCTCCCCCCTTTCTCCAACTCCGCCATGGACGGATACGCGCTCCGCTCCCGGGACACCGCGGGGGCCGCGACGGGGGCGCCGGCGGTTCTTTCGGTGACGGCGGAAATCCCTGCCGGAGGCGCCGCCGGGCCGGCCCTGGGGAGGGGAGAAGCGGCGGCGATCATGACCGGGGCCCCCCTCCCCCCGGGGGCCGACGCGGTGGTCCCGGTGGAAGAGGTGGAGACGGGAACCTGGTCGCGGTCGGGCCGGGTCGGCATCCTCTCCCCGGTGCCGGAAGGGGCCTGGGTGCGGAAAGCCGGCTCGGCGCTGCTCCCCGGAACCCTGATAATCCCGAAAGGACGGCTGCTCCGGCCCCAGGAAATCGCCATCCTGGCCGCCCTGGGCATCGCCGAAATCGAAGTCTACCCCCGTCCCCGGGCGGCCCTGATCTCGACCGGGGACGAACTGACGGAGACGGGCCGGGCGCCGGAGGAGGGGAAGATCCGGGACTGCAACCGGGCCCTCCTGCGCGCCCTGGTCGAGGGCGCCGGCGGCGTCGCGGTCGATTGCGGAATCGCCGGGGATCGTCCCCATGCCCTGGAGGAACGGCTGGAGCGGGCGGCGGGGACCGACTTGATTCTGACCTCGGGGGGCATCTCGGCCGGCGCCCGGGACGAGGTGGTCCCGCATCTGCGGCGGTGGGGGGCGGATATCCGCCGGTACCGTATCCGGATGCGGCCGGGCAAACCTTTCGCCTACGGGTTCATCCGGGGGCGGCCGATCTTCTGCCTCCCGGGGAACCCGGTCTCCGTCTATGTCTCCTTTCTGCAGTTCGTCCGCCCCGTTCTGCTGCGCCTGCAGGGGCGTCCGCCGGAAGAACCCCCGGAAGCGACGGGAACCATGGGGGCCGATTTCGCCTGCGCCGAAGACCGGGTTTTTTTCGTCACCGCCCGGGTGGCCGAAACGCCGGGAGGCCCCGAGCTTTTCCCCACCGGCCCGCAGTCGTCGGGCGACCTCTTCTCCCTGGTTTCCGCGCAGGGCCTGATCCGGGTCGAACCCGGAACGGCGACCCTGAAACGCGGAGACCGGGTCCGCTTCATCCCCCTCGCCTGATTTCGGGTCGGACGACCGCGGCGGGCGAAACTTCAATTTTAGCTTGGCCCGCGCCCGGCGGCGGCGGTATCGTTGGCCCAGACCGGGGGGAAACCGCCCCGGAAGCTACGGAGCCGCGATGCCGGGAATAATCGACTTTCACACGCATGCCTTCCCCGATACCTTGGCCGAAAAAGCCATGGGAGTCCTTCTGAAAAGTTCGGGGGATGCCCCGGCTTACCATGACGGGACCATCGCCGGCTTGGTGGCCTCGATGGACCGGGCCGGTATCCGGACGGCGGTCCTGGCTTCCATCGCCACCCGCCCCGGCCAGTCCTCCAGCATTCTGGAATGGTCCCGGTCGGTGAGGAGCGAACGGATCGTACCTCTGGGCTCGATCCACCCCCTCGCTCCCGACCCGGCCGCGGAGGCCGAGGCGGTGGCGGCCGCCGGGCTGCCCGGGATCAAGCTTCACCCCATGTACCAGGAGTTCGAATTCGACGACCGCCGGCTCTACCCGCTCTACGAGGAACTCAGTTCCCGCGGCCTCGTTCTACTCACCCATGCCGGCTACGACATCGCGTTCGGGGGGAACCGGCAGGCCTCGCCCGAAAAAATCCTCAAGGTTCATCGCGATTTCCCCGACCTGAAACTCGTCGCCGCCCATCTGGGGGGATGGAGGCTGTGGGAGGAAGTCCTGGAATTCCTGGCCGGGGAGGACATCTACCTGGAGACTTCGATGGCCCTGGGCGAAGGCGACCCGGGCGTGCTCGCCGCCATCATCGGCCGCCACGACCCCGGCCGACTGCTCTTCGGATCGGATTCACCCTGGGGCGACCAGTCCCGCGAAGTCGAAACCTGGAACAACTATCCCCTCCCGGAGGCGGCGCGGGCGGCCTTGTTCTCCGGCAACGCCGCGCGGTTGTTGGGAAGGAACGGAACCTGAGATGACCGACGAACCCGAAAAAAAAGATACCCGCGGCGCTCCCGACTTCCAGGAAATGGCCCGGGAGGTGGGGGAGTACATCCGCAAGCGTTTCGGGACCGCCCCGATCGTAACCTTCGCCGCCCCCCAGGGGGCCGCCGCCCCTACCCCTCCCCCCGCGCCCGAAGCGGACCGCGAGTTCACGCTGCGCTTCGATTACACCCCCCGGCAGGTGAAGGAGTACCTCGACCGGTTCGTCATCAAGCAGGAAGAGGCGAAAAAAGTCCTCTCCATCGCGGTCTGCGACCACTACAACCACGCCACCCGCGATCTCGGCCACGAGGCCGATTACGACTACAGCAAGCAGAACGTGATCATGCTCGGACCGACCGGCGTCGGGAAAACCTACCTGGTCAAATGCATCGCCCGCCTGATCGGGGTCCCTTTCGTCAAGTCGGACGCCACCAAATACAGCGAAACCGGGTACGTCGGCAAGAACGTCGAAGACATGGTGCGCGAACTCGTGCAGCGGGCCGAGGGCGACATCCGCCTGGCCGAATACGGCATCATCTACATCGACGAAGTGGACAAGATCGCCGGATCCTATTCCCTTTCCGGGAAGGACGTCAGCGGGGCCGGAGTCCAGCGCAACCTGCTCAAGCTGATGGAAGAGACCGAGGTCCCCCTGCGCGACCCCCAGGACATGACCGCCCAACTGGAAGCGATGATGGAATACCAGCGGGAAGGCAAGGTCAAGAACAAGGTCATCAACACCCGCAACATCCTCTTCATCGTCAGCGGCGCGTTCGAGGAGCTCGGGGAGGTGGTGCGCCGCCGGATCGGTCGGCAGGCGGTCGGGTTCGGGGCCGAAAACAAACTCTCCCGGAACAAATACCACTACCTGGCCTCGGCGGCGACCGAGGATTTCATCGCCTACGGGCTGGAACCTGAGTTCATCGGCCGGCTTCCGGTCCGGGTCTGCCTGGAAGAACTCGACGAGGAGGATCTTTTCCGGATCCTTTCCGGGTCCGAGGGCTCGGTGATAAAACAGTACATCGCTTCCTTCCGGTCGTTCGGCATCTCCCTGGATTTCACCGAGGCCGGGCTGCGGCGGATCGCCGCCATGGCCGGACGCGAGAAAACGGGGGCGCGGGGCCTGGTCACCGTCTGCGAACGCCTCCTGCGGGATTTCAAATACGAGTTGCCCTCCACCGCGGTGCGGGCTTTCACCGTCGACGAATCCCTGATCGACGACCCGGGGAAGACGCTGCGGCGCTTGACGGCCGACGCCGACTCCGACGCCCGGCGGGAAACGAACGAGGCCGTCGCGCGCTTTGCCCGGGCCTTCCTGGCCGAACACGGCATCCGCCTCGCCTTCACCCCGGGAGCGGCCGAGCTGGCGGGGGAACTGGCGCGGGAACGCGGCCTCTCCCCGGAGCGGCTCTGCGCCGACCTGCTCGCCGATTTTCCTTACGGGCTGCGCCTGGCCTACGGGGAGGAAGGCGAAATCTCCTTCCGGGTCACCCGCAGCGCCCTGCGCAACCCGCGGCAGCATCTGACCCGCCTGGTCAAACGCCTGCGGGACGCCTCCGGCCCCGGCGACTGACTCAGTCGAGCCGAAATCTATTGCCCCCCGCGGGGAATGGGGATATAAGGGGAACGCCGGCCGGCGGGTCCGCGACCGCCGCCGGGCGCCGGGGAGCGAAGATCGGGAGAGGGGGTCGGCGAACAACCGCGGGCAAGGGAGGCGCACTACCCATGAAAGGCCAGGAACGCAAGAAAGAAGCGAAGAAGCCCGCCACCAAGTCCATCAAGGAAAAACGGGCGGAAAAACGGGCCAAGAAACAGGGCCCGGCGTTTTAATCCGGCGGCGCGCTTCAGCCGCGGGCCAGGCGGGAGCGCCAATACGCCAGGGTGTCGTCCAACCCCGCCTCCAGGTCCAGGGCCGGGGCCCAGCCGGTGTCGCGGCGGAAAGGCGAATAGTCCCCGACCACGGTCGGGATCTCGTTGACGCGGAGGCGGTCCCGGTCGGAGACGATCTCGATCGGGATACGGGCCCGCTTCAGCAGCATCTCCAGGATGTCCCCTACCCGGTAGGCCCGGCCCGAACAGATATTGTAGGTCGCTCCGGAAACCCCGCGCTCCGCGGCGGCCAGGTACCCCTTCACCATATCCCGGACGTCGGTGAAATCCCGGGCGGCATCCAGGTTGCCGACCCGGATCCGGGGATCTCGGCGGCCCGCTTCGGCCTGGGCGATCTGTCGCGCCCAGTCGGAGACGACGAAGTCCGACCGCTGGCGGGGACCGAAGTGGTTGAAGGGACGGACCACGACCGTGTCCAGGGAAGCGTCGCGCTGGTACATGGCGGCGATCTCTTCGGCACAAAGTTTGCTTAACCCGTAGATATTGACCGGGCGCAGCGCGTGGGAATCGGTCAAGGGGCCCGTCCCCGGCTCCAACTCCCCGTAGACCTGGGAAGAGCTGATCAGGACCAGGCGGCGGGGACGGTCTTTCCGGGCGGCGGCGGAAGCCACGTGCAGGAAACCCTTGGCGTTGATGTCGAAGACCAGGGCCGGATAGTGCTGGGCGTAGGGGATGAAGGCGACCGCGGCCAGGTGGAAAATGCAGTCGGGATCGAATTCGCGGATGACCCGGCTCATCGCCGTCTGATCGAGCAGGTCGAACTCCCGCAGGACCATCCGGGGAAGAAAATCCTCGATATTGCTCCGGGAGATGCCGGGGCGGTCCGTGCCCGCCACCCTCCACCCCTCCTGGAGCAGGAGTTCGGCCAGGTGGCTCCCGGCGAAACCGGCGACACCGGTTATAAGGGCGGTCGGCAACGGCGCTCCCTCCTCCCGGACCTCAAGGCCGGATCACTCCCTGCTCGATCATCCGTTCGATCTTGCGGATGTCCTCGTCGACCATCATCCCGATCAGGTCGTGGAAGGAGACCCGCCGTTTCCACCCCAGCTCCTTTTCCGCCCGGGAGGCGTCCCCCAGAAGAATGTGGACCTCCGCCGGGCGGTAGAACGCGGGATCGACGACCACGTACTCGCGGTAATCCAGGCCCGCGCGCTCGAAGGCGACCCGGCAGAGTTCTTCCACCGAATGAGTCTCTCCGGTGGCGATGACGTAATCCCGGGGGGCGTCCTGCTGGAGCATGAGCCACATCGCCTCGACGTAGTCCCCCGCGAACCCCCAGTCCCGCTTGGCTTCGAGGTTGCCCATCCTCAGTTCGCGTTGGAGGCCGGCCTTGATTTTGGCCACGCCGTAGCTGACCTTCCTGGTCACGAACTCCAACCCCCGGCGGGGAGACTCGTGGTTGAAGAGTATCCCCGAAACCGCGAAGAGATCGTAGCTTTCGCGGTAGTTGACCGTGATCCAGTGCCCGTAAACCTTGGCCACTCCGTAAGGGCTGCGCGGGTAGAACGGCGTCTTCTCGGTCTGGGGGCTTTCCTGGACCTTCCCGAACATTTCGCTCGAAGACGCCTGGTAGAAACGGATCGCGGGGTCGACCTGCCGGATGGCTTCCAGCATCCGGGTCACTCCCAGACCCGTGACTTCGCCGGTGAGGATGGGTTGGTTCCATGAGGTGGGGACGAACGACTGGGCCGCGAGGTTGTAGACCTCGTTCGGACGGCAGAGGCTGAGGGCCCCGATCAGCGAATTCTGGTCGATCAGGTCCCCCTGGATCAGTTCAATCCCTTCCTGGAGCAGGTGCTCGACCCGCTCCAGGTTCATGGTGCTGCTGCGGCGCTGCAGGCCGAACACCCGGTAGCCTTTCTCCAGGAGGAATTCGGCGAGGTAAGACCCGTCCTGGCCGGTGATGCCGGTTATCAATGCCGTTTTCATCGATCCTTCGTCCTTTCCGGGGAATCCCCTTCCGAAACCTCTTCCCGGTCTTCCCCTGGGTTCTCGTTTTCTCCGCTCCCCTCGGCAGCCGTTTTTTCCTGTTCCATAAGCGCCTTGATCTCGGCTTCCACCGCTTCCGCCTCGGAAAGCGTCAGTTCCGGGTCGCGGATGATCAACGTGTCCCCCCGCTCCCGGTGTTCGTAAATCGTGTAGGGTCCGCTGTCCGGATCCCGACCACGGCCGCGGACCAGCAGGATTTTCTTCCGCTCCTGGAGGAGGGCGAGAATGAAGCAGACCCGGACGTGCGCGGGCTCCTCGGAATCGATGAAACGATCCAGCAGCCGCTGCACGATGTCCCGCTCGATCGGCTCGGATTCCTCCTTTTTCTCTTTCAAGCGGCGGAAGACGGCCCTCCAATAGGCCCTTCCTTCGCCCCCCCGGGACGCCTCCGGGCCCCTCCCCCGCCAGCAACCTTCGCAGAAATCCGACCGGACCGGCTCTTCTCCCCCGAAATCGAGAAGACAGTGATAGCTCTGTCCCACTTCAAAAGCGGTTTCGCACGCGCGGCAGGAACGGCTCCGGGACTTGATTTCCCAATTCCGCATTCAGGCCCGTTTCTCTTGGTCTTCGCCCTCCGCGGACGGCTCGGGGCCGTCCGGGGTCCCTTCCTCCGCCGGAGGGGAAATCTCCGCCTCCGTCGGCGGGGACGGTTCCTCGGCGGGGGCCGGCGGGCGGCGGCGTTCCTTGACGAAATTGATCTGGAGGTCGCTGATCGTATTGTCGAGGATCGCGGCCTCTTCGGGATCGAGGTTCCCGGCGGTCTTGGTCCGGAGCATGGAGAGAACGTCGATGAAGCCCTGGGCGGCGTCCAGGTTTCTGACGGCTTCCCCCGTCTCCGGATCGGCCAGCTTGCCCATGCTTTGATAGGCGGAAAGGCTGATCATGGAGATCAGGGAAACGAAGCGGACCGAATCCATGTCTTTTTTGTTTTCGTTGCTGTCTTTTTCCCGGGTCATCAGTCTTCCTCCCGTGCGTCGCTTTCGGTCGCGTCCGGCGGCCGGGCGGGGCCCACCACGGCCAAACCGTAATCATCAACAAAGAGGTACTTGCGCGCAACCTCTTTCAGGTCATCCGGGGTCACCGCCTCGATCTTCTCCGGATAGTGGAGGTAGCGGTCGTACCCCAACCCGTAGAGTTCGTCCAGGGCGCAGGAGAACGCCAGCCCCGCGTTGGTCTCGTTGTCGAAAAGAAACCGCCCCAGCAGGCGCTCGCGGACGATCTGCAGATCCGCGGCGGAGACGCCCTCATCGGCGATGCGGGCGATCTCGGACCGGACGGCGGCGGTCACCGCTTCCTGGCGGCCGGGGACGGTGCCGGCGTAAAAAACGAACGACCCCGGCAGCAGCCCCAGAATCTGATACGCCCCGATATAGTAGGCCAGGCCTTCCTGCGCCCGCACTTTGAGGAAGAGCGGCGAAGCCAGGCCGTTGAGGTGTGCGGCCAGCGCTTCGAGGGGATAGTTGTCGGGAGAGGAGAGCGACGGGGCCGGAAACCCGAGGGCGACCACCTCCTGCCGCGCACCGGGCTTTTCTCCCCGGCGCAGGCGCGGACCGCCCGCCGGCGGAGCCGGCGAGGGCGGGCTCAGCCGCTCGCCGGGGGGGAGGGCCCCCAGGAATTCCTCCCCCAGCCGCCGGGCGTCGGCGGCGTCGATATCGCCGAATACGGCCACGACCCCGTTCCGGCCGCAGTAGATACGCCGGTAAAATTCTGCCAGTTGGTCCCCGGTGATTCCGGAGACCGCGCCGGCGCGGCCCAGAACCGGGAGCCGATAGGGACCTTCGGGGAAAACGGCTTCGAGGAGCAGATCCCGGGCCAGGCCTTCCGGGGTGTCGTCCCGCGCCCGGATGGCCGCCAACAGGGCTTCCCGTTCCTTCTCCACTTCCGCGGGGGGAAAGACGCAGTCGGTGAGCAGATCCCCCAGCAGTTCCATGGTTTCCCGGAAGCGGTCGGGCGTGCATTCCAGGGAGATTCCGGCGCTGTTGCGGGCCGAATAGGTTTCCAGCGAACCGCCGAAATTCTCCATCGCCGCGGCGATCTCTTCCGCGGTCCGGGATCCCGTTCCCCGGTCGAGCAGGCGCGCGGTCAGGGCGCCGATCCCGTTGGTTTCCCCGTCCTCCGCCAAAACCCCTCCGCGGAACACCGCGCGGAGGGAGATCAGGGGCAGGGACCGGTCCTCCCGGACGAGCAGGGTCAGCCCGTTGGAGAGAATCTGCCGGGTGACCGGACCCGGGGCCGGGATCGCCCGGGGCGACGCCGGGAACTCCCGGGCACGGGGGAGGATCCGGACCGACGTCGCCCGGGCCGGGTCCAGGTACCGGCGCGCCGCTCTCTGCACGTCTTCGGCGGCGACGCCCGCTATTCCTTCCAGGTAGCGGCGGGAGAAATCCAGGCTGCCCGTGAGCAGGTAGTTCGCCCCCAGGTCTCCGGCCAGACCCTCCGCCGTTTCCAGCGAGTGCAGGTAATCGGTCCGCACGCGCAGGCGCGCCTTCTCCAGTTCTTCCGCCGAGACCGGTTCCTCCGCGAAACTCCGCAGCACCTTCAGAACCGCCTCTTCGGCCTCGTCCTCCCGGCCCGGTTCGCAGACGGCTTCGACCACGAACAGCCCGGGCCAGTACGGAGTGTAGGAGTAGGCGTCCACCGAGTAAACGATCCCCTTTTCCCTGACTTCGCGGAAGAGCCGCGAGCTCCGGCCCCGGCCCGCGAGCAGGGCCAGGACGTCGAGCGGGTAGAGGTCGGGGGAGTGGATGCTGGGGATATGAAACGCCAGCGCCATCCGGGACAGGTCGACGTCCATCGCTTCCGAGGCCCGGCGGGGAGAGAGTTGGCGCGGCTCTTCGGGGATGCCTTCCGCGGGATAGTCCCTCCGGGGAATGTCCTTCATGATCCGTCCGGCGGCCGCGAAGAATTTTTCGGGATCGATATCGCCCGCGCCGATCAGAACCGCGTTGTTGGGGACGTAACGGCGGCGGTAATAGCTTTCCAGTTCCGCGGGCGTCAGCGCTTCCAGAAGTTCGGGGTAGCCGATCACCGGCAACCGGTAGGGGTGCGCCAGGTAAGCGGTCTCCCACATCAACCGGGAGAGCCGGCTGTCCGGCTCGTCCATCTTCATGGCGATTTCCCGGAGGACGACCTTCTTTTCGGTCTCCATCATCTCGGGATCGATTTCGATCCCGAAGACCAGCCGAGTCAGCAGCTCCAACCCCCGTTCCCAGTTTCGGGAAGGCAGGCGGACGTGAAAAACGGTGCGGTCGAAGGAGGTGAAGGCGTTGACGTCCCCGCCCAACGCCTGAACGGCCCGGGGGATTTCGCCGTCGGAGCGGCCTTCGTCCCCCTTGAAGGCGAGGTGCTCGAGCAGATGGGACATCCCCGACCCCGCTCGTTCGCCTTCGAAGACGCTCCCCGCCCTCACCCAGATCTGCAGGGCCGCGACCGGCTCCCCGCGGTCTTCGGCCACGACCGCGGCCATGCCGTTGTCGAGGGTGCGCGAAACCGCGGGGAGCCCCCGTTCGGCGGCGGCCGACGCCGCGGCCAGGACCAGCGCCAGGGAGGGGAGAAGAAACGCCCTCATGACGCTCCGGCCGGACCCGGCTTGAGGAAGGGCTCCTCGAAGGCCTGATAAAAATCGTATCCGGGATGGAAATCTTCCCGGCTGTCCTTATCGGTCTTTCCCATCAAGTCGTTCTCCACCAGGTTGAAAACGATCTCCCCGAAATCGGCGCACCGGGAAACCCCCCAATGGTTGAGCACCTCCCGGCTGAGGGGGCCGTAGGATTCCAGGGCATAGCGGCGGATTCCTTCCAGCAGTTCCTGGCCGGTGACGTGCCGGCGTTCGCCCAACTCCTCGATCAGGAACCCCAGGGCGCCGTTGACGAACAGGTAGGCGTCGATGCGGTAACGGGGGTCGCGGGCGACCACCTCCGATAGTTTTTGGAGGTATTCATTCATGGTCGGATCCGAACATGGCCAGGTAGCGGCGCTGTTCGTCGGCGCTCAGGGACTCGAAATTGGCCTGCTTCAGGGCCAGGTAGGACCCCTCGGCCACCGAGGCCAGAAGTTTGATTTCGCGCATTTCCTGCTCGGCCCGCTCCCGGTGGAAGAAAGTGGAGTCGGTCACGGCCTGGGGGTTGTCGTGGAGAAACCGCTTGAGGAAACTGGTGTCCTCCTTGAGGATCTCCTCGTGCCGGACCAGAAACTCGACCGTCCGGGCCGAATCCAGCAGGAGGCGCAGAAAGCGGATGAAGTCGCGCTCTTCCCGGGTGCCTTCCTCTCCCCTCAGGGCGAACTGGGCGCCCCCGTAGGCGGCCTGAAGGGCTTTGGCCACGGTGCCGATCAACCTCTGGCGGGAATTGAGGGGGCGCCCTTCGAAGGAGAATTTGAGCAGATCGAGAAATTTCCCGTAATAGCGGTCGCGGATGGCCAAGTGGACGGGACGGTTGATGTTGGCTCGGCCCACGCTTCTACCCTCCTTCCGCTCCCCGCCCGCATTCGCGGACGCCGCCGGACGCCACCGCCAGGGCGTGGGGTACGATCGGAGCCAGCAGGGGCCAGCTTTCTTCCACCGCGCGGGGGCTGCCGGGGAGGTTGACGATCAGGGTGCGGCCCCTCACCCCGGCCACGCCCCGGGAGAGAACGGCGGCGGGGTTCTTCCGTCGCCCCTGCGCGCGCAGCAGTTCCGGAATACCCGGAACCTGAAAATCCAGGAGAGGAACGGTGGCTTCCGGCGTGCGGTCCCGGGGAGAGAGCCCGGTGCCCCCGCTGGTCAGGATCAAGTCCGCGCCGGCGCCTTCGATCAGGTCCACGATCTCCCGGGCCAGAGCCTCGGGTTCGTCGGGAATACGCCTGACCGGAAGCGCTTCCCAGCCTTCCCCCTCGGCCAATTCGACCAGGAGCGGACCGGAAAGATCCGGCCTCTCCCCGCGGCTGGCGCTGTCGCTGAGGACCACGATCCCGACCCGGAAACCGTTCATTCCCGTTCTTCCTTATGCTTGGAGACCAGGCGGATTTTTTCGATGATCATTCCTTTATCCACGGCTTTGGCCATGTCGTACACGGTCAAGGCGGCGGCGGCGACCGCGGTCAATGCCTCCATCTCCACGCCCGTGCGGGCGACGGCGGTCACCTCGGCGGAGATCCTGATCCGGGAACGAAGGGGGTCGGGTTCCACCTCGACCTTGATCCGGGTCAACGGCAGCTGGTGGCAGAGGGGAATAATCTCCGCCGTCCGCTTGGCCGCCTGGATCCCGGCGACACGGGCGACGGCGAAGAGGTCGCCCTTTCCCAGACCCTTCCCCGCGGCCAGCTCCAGGGTGGCGGGCGCCACCGCCACCGAGCCGGCGGCCACGGCGGTTCGAACCACGGGGTCCTTCCCGGTGACGTCGACCATGCGGGCGCGGCCGCGGCCGTCGAGATGGGAAAAATCTTCAGACGTCATCTTCGTCATCCTCCGATCGCGGACATCCGTATCGATCCGGAATCCGGACTTGAAACCATGTGCCGAACGGGTTTGGCGGCGACGGCGGCGTCCAGCATCCGGGCGATCTCGCCGTCGCCGGCGCCGGATCTGAGCGCCGTTTTCAGATCCGATTCCTCCTCCGAAAACAGGCACGTGCGCAGCCCGCCGGCGGCGGTCAAGCGCAGGCGCCGGCAGCTGCGGCAGGTATCGCAGGTCAGCGGGGAGATGAACCCCACGGTCAGGTCCCCCGACCTCCAATACCGGGCCGGCCCTCCGCCTTCTATCCCCGAAGCCTCCTCCAGAGGATAGCGCGCGCCGATGATCCGGCGCACCCGCTCGCCGCTTAAAAATCCCGGCGCGGGCCGGCTCCCGGAACCCAGGACCGGCATGAGTTCGATGAAGCGCACGATGAAGCCCCGCCGGCGCGCGAAGTCGGCCAGGGGCAGAATCTCGGACTCGTTGACCCCGGCGACGATCACGGCGTTGAGCTTGATCGGAGCGAAACCCAGCCGGCGCGCGGCTTCGAGTCCGGCCAGGACCAGCCCGACGTCGCCCCCGCGGGTCAAGCGGCGGTAGAGACCGGGATCGAGAGCGTCCAGGCTGACATTGAGGCGCCGCAGGCCCGCTTCCTTGAGCGGGGCCGCCTCGCGCGCCAGCAGGCAGCCGTTGGTGGTCAAGGAAAGGTCCTCGACGCCGGGGACGGCGGCGAGAAGGCGGACGAGCGCGGAAACGTCCCGCCGCAACAGCGGCTCGCCCCCGGTGAGCCGGAAACGGCGGAAACCACGGGCGGCCGCGACCCAAACCACCCGCGCGATCTCTTCGAACCTGAGGATTTCCCGATGTTCCAGCCGCGGCACTCCTTCCGGAGGCATGCAGTAGAGACAGCGCAGCTGGCAGCGGTCGGTGACCGAAATCCGCAGGTAATCGACTTCGCCCCTGGATTTTTGCATACGATTCTCCGCCGGAGAACAGCCTCGGGTTGCGTGTTATGATATTATATCAAATAAATACCGGGGCCGGATACGCCGGAATGCCGCCTCCCCCGAGGGGGCGGCGGCCGCCGCCCCTCAACCCGGGAGCAACAGATGCGACATTCCCAACCGGAAGCGGTCGCCGGTTTGGTAGAATACCAATCCGACGCCGTGGTCAGCAAAACCATCGTCGATACGGCCGCCGGATCGGTCACCGTCTTCGCTTTTGACCGGGGCCAGGGCTTGAGCGAGCACACCTCGCCTTACAACGCCCTGGTCTGCGTGGTCGACGGCGAAGCCGAAATCACCATCGACTCCGTGCCGGTCACGGTCCGCTCCGGCGAACTGATCGTCATGCCCGCGAACCGCCCTCACTCCCTAAAAGCATTAAATAAGTTTAAAATGATGTTAATAATGATACGTTCGTAGCCGAAGAGAACTTTGCACCTGTGAAAAGCAGAGAGCAGAGAACAGAGAGGGAAGAATCCAGAATACAGAATACAGAATTCAGTATTCAGTAGCTCTCAACCGCGCCCCCTGGAGAGCTTTGCACCTGTGAAAAGCAGAGAGCATAGGGCATAGAGGGAAGAATTCAGTATTCAGTAGCTCTCAACCGCGCCCCCTCAATGAGTCCACAGACCTGCCTGCCGGCAGGCAGGTCTGTGGACTCCTCCCTTCGCGAACCCTGAACCCTCTGCCCCCCCTTCATGCTCTTCATGTCCTTCATGGTAGAAAATGCATAGGGCATAGGGCATGGAGCAGCACCACCTCCTCAGACCCTGAACCCCGAACCCTCTCATTCCCCCCCCTGTGTCCTCTGGGGCGAGAAACAAAGGACACCGGGGAAGCCGTCAGTAGGTGTAGATCAGGGCCCCGCTGCTGTATACCTGCTCCTCCAGGGTGCCGTCGTAGACGCTGGCGGTCGAATCCTTGTCCCGGAATTCGAAAATTCTCGAACAGGCCGCACCGCCCTCCAGCCGAAGCGTCAGGTGGTCGGTGATGGCGATATCGAAGACGGGACCGATCAGGATCTGGGAATATTTCAAGACCATGTCGTTGAGCGGGGCCGCTTGGCTGAGGCGGTATTCGTGTCCGACCACCCGTCCCCGCAAACCGATGGTGAACCAGGAATACGCTTCCCAGGAGAAGATCAGGTACTGAGGGAGAACCGTGTCCAGGCTGAAGCCGTCTCCCAAGTCCCACTCCCCACCCAGCGCGGGAAGAAGCATTTCCTCGCCGAAGGAATCGGCGTAATAAAGGCCGCCGTACAGTTTGAGGTCCTCCGCGACCTGCCAGGAGAGGAGAACGCCGCCCATGTAATAAACGTCCTCCCATCCCACGTCCTTCATGTCGCTGTGAATGGCGGGCATAAAGGCCAGGTATGCGCCCCATGCCGACGAAAACTCGGTGTTGACCCCCACTGCCAGGGAGACGGCGTGAAAACTGTGGGGGAGATCGTCGGCTTCCGGAAAATGCATGTCGCCGTAGTCGGTGAAAAGGCCGTTGTATCCGGCACCGAGCACCAGGTAGGTACTCTCCGCCAACGGCAGCGGCAACGCGCCGGCGGCATTGACCGAAGTCAAGCCGACGTTGCCTTCCTCGCTCTTGAGATCGGCGGAGGGCGTATTGTACCCCTCCAGAATCGCGAGCTGGTCGTTTTCCCAGGCGAATCCGGGAAGAGCGACCGCCACGTTCGCCAAGACCGCCACCAAGGCATAACCCAACGATTTTGCCGACACGGTCAACCTCCTTGTTCGCCGGGCGACCGGGAACTCACCCTGGATTCCCGGCTTTTTCCCCTATACAATAACGGTCTTAAGCCCATGCAACAACCGGAAAGAGCCACGGCGATGCTGATAGCGGTGGGGTCGCACAATCCGATCAAGACGGCGGCGGCACGCGCCACCCTGATCCGCCTCTACCCCCGCGCCCGGTTTCTGGAAGTCGATACCGAGCCCGGGGTTTCGGCCTGCCCCCGCAGCGACGAGGAAGCCATCGCCGGGGCCAAAACCCGGGCCCGGCAGGCGAGGGAGAGGGGGCGCGCCGATCTGGGGGTCGGCCTGGAGGGGGGAACGGCCACCATCGACGGAGCGCACATGACCGCGGGCTGGTGCGCTCTTTTCGACGGGGAGCGGTTCCACCTCGGGGGCGGCGGCCACATCGTCCTCCCTCCCGCGGTCGACCGCATGATCGACGGGGAGGGCGCCGAACTCGGAACCGCCATGGACCGCTTGAGCGGGGGGAGCAACACCAAGCAGAAAAACGGAGCCATCGGCATCCTCACCGCCGGCTTGAGTTCCCGGCAACGGGCCTACGAGGACATCATCGCTTACGCTCTGGCTTCCCTGATCTCGGCGGAATGGTACGGAAACCCGGGGGCGGCGGCGCCCCCGGCGGAGGAGGGCGGATGACTTCCCTTCCCCGTTCCCGAAACCACGCCGCGGTCCGAACCGCCCTGAGGGCCGGGGAAGGAAGCCTGGGCCCGAAAACCCGGGC
This sequence comes from bacterium, assembly GCA_035380285.1. Classification (NCBI taxonomy): domain Bacteria; species bacterium. The sequence goes on from DAOSXE010000028.1 coordinate 27,633, forward strand.
GGCGATCCTGCTGGCGAGCGCGTTTCTGATCGCCCTGCAGACGCTGGCCTCCCTGAGCCCCGACTCCCCGCTCGACCGGAAACGCTACGGGATCAGATGGACTTCCGGCCTTAAAAACCCCTGGGTATACGCGTTCGGACTGCGCTACTGGGGAGTGTTCCCGGTGTACAGCACCTTCGTGCTCGCCGAAGAAGACTGCGGCCGCTTCGGCCCCGAATACGCCCGGCGGGTGCTGAGGGAAGCCGGGGAAAGCCTGCGGATGGAGTACCGCCACACCGCCCGAACCGGAGACTCTCTCAAGCTCTACCTCCCCTGGCTGGCCGGCGCGCTCTTCCGCCAGCCGGTTTCCCCGGCCGCCGTCGGCGAAAGCCTGAAACTTTTCGCCGCCGCCGCCTTTCTCCTGTCTCTTTACTGCCTCCTCTACCAGTTCTCGGCGATCGACCGGCCCATCCTCGGTGCCCTGACGGCCGTCTTCATCGCTTCCTCCGAATTCCAGGCGGTGGAGATCGCCCGGGGGAACGTCTTCAGCTACCCCATCACCACCGCGGTTTTCGCCATCGCCCTGCTGGCCCCCCTCGCATTCAATCTCGCCCGCCGGACCGGAGCGCTCTTGATCCGCCTGGCGCTGTTGGCCGGAATCATCGCCCTGGCCGGGAACATCCGGCCCACGGCCGCCGCCCTCCTCCCGGCGCCGGTGCTCGTCCTCCTTCTCTACCGGCCGCTCCCCCCGCTCCGGCGGGCGGCGGCGGCGGCGGCGTTTCTCCTGCTGGCAGCGGGCTGGCACCTGGGAATCCGGGCGTACTTCGACCACAAATGGGAAGAAGCCGAGTCCTTCGTGCGGGAACACGGGGGGACGCCCTATTGCGGGCACCGAATTCACAACCACGGTTTCTGGCACCCAATCTGGTGCGGTCTGGGGGATTTCGACATCACCCACGGATACGCCTGGCGCGATTGGGAAGCGTGGGCCTACGCGAAAAAGATCATGCGCGCGCGCGGCATCGAGCTGAAAAACCTCGAACCCGCCGCGGAAGGGAACCTTCGGGACGCGGGCGCGTATTTCAAAATCGATACCCACCCCGGCTACGAATCGATTCTCCGCGACAAGGTCCTGGCCGATATCGCCGCCGATCCTTTCTGGTACGGAGGGATTCTCGGACGGCGCCTGCACAAAATCGTTGCCGAATGGCAGGATGTACGGCTCAACCTGGTCGGATGGGCACCGGCCCTTCCCTCTTCGTTTTGGTTTTATCTGCCGGTATGCGTTCTCCTCCTCTTCCTGGGAATGGGAGGCGAACTCAAACTGATTCTGACCGCTTCCTTCACCGGACTGCCGGCTCTGGCGGTGACCACGATCACCAACGCCCAGTATTACTTCATCGGGCATCTGGTCTGCGCTGCGGTCGCGGCGGCCTGTTTAATCAATGCGGGCCTGGCGGCCTGCCGAAAAACGGCGAAGCCACGGGCGCCGGGAGCCGACGGAAGCGCGGAAACCCGCGGACGGGGAGGGCGCCGATGACTCCTGCCCCCGGATACGGCGCCGGGCGCGGACGGGAGTTCGTCCCCTCCCGAGTGGCGGTCGGTTCCCGCAACCCCCTCAAGATCGCCGCGGTGGAGGCGGTTCTGGCGGCGTTCCGCCCCGGGCTGCTGGTACGGGGCGTGGCGGTATCCTCGGGGGTCGCCGCCACTCCCCTCTCCAATCCGGAAACGATCGCCGGGGCCCGGCAACGGGCGCGGCTGGCCCGGGAAGCGACCGGAGACGACTGGGGAATCGGCCTCGAGGGGGGTATGGCGGTCTATGACGGCCGCTGGTTCTCGGGGGTCTGGTGCGTGATCCGGGACGGCCGGATCGAGACCCGGGGGGGCGGGGTCCATTTCGAGCTGCCGCCGGAGGCGGCGCGGCGGATCGTGGAGGAAGGGGTGGAGATGGGAACGGCGATGGACGGACTGGCCGGCATCGAGATGAGCAAACGTAAAATGGGGGCGGAGGGCATCCTCACCCGGGGGTTGATCGACCGAAGCGCCACGTTCCGGACCGCGGTCCGCTACGCCCTGGCTCCTTTCCTCCATCCCGACTGGTACCGACCGGAATGAAAACGCTCCCGCGGCCCTTCTCGGGAACGAAGCTCCGACCCCGCGCCGGGGAACGGGGCCGGCGGTGGCGCGAGGCGGCCGCCGCGGCAACGGTCCTGGCGGCGGCCGCCGCGGCGGGAGACTGGAGTCGCCTGGGTGGCCTTCTCTCCACGCCGGCCCTGGTCGCCGTGGCGGCGGCGGCCTTGGCCGTAACCGCCGGGAAACGGGCCCGTCTGGCCGACGACGACGACGGCATCGATCCGGCGCGCGGGGCGGCGTGGCGCACCGTTCTCGAGGGTTTCTTTCTCGGTTCCTTCACGGGCGCCGCGTTTCCCGTTCTCGTCGGTTTCGAAACCGGCCGGCTCCCCGGTGCAGACGGTTCCCGCCGGGACCCCGCCCCAACTGCGGGCTGGGCGCTGGCCCTGGGAAGCTGGAGCGCGGCGGCCGCCTTGATCTCCGGCTCCGCCCTTCCCCTGCTTCTGCTCCTTCCGGCGGCCGCGGGAGCCGGCGCCGCGCTGCTGCGCACGGGGCCGGCGGCGGGCGGCGCCCGCGCATTCCGAACCGACCGCTGCGCGGTTTCCGCCTTGGAAGCCCTGCTGCTTTCGACGGCGGGCGCGGCGGCGGCGGCGGCCTGGTTCCGGGCCGGGGCGGCGGCGCCGTTCCCGCCGGTCGCGGCCGCCCTCACCGCCGGCCCCCTGGCGGCGGCGGCGGGAACGGCCGTCGGGGGCGGGCCCGGAGTCCGGATTCTGGCGGCGGCCGTGGCGGCCTTGCCCCTGGCGGGCTTTGCCGCCGCCGCCGGGATGGGCATGTCCGTGCTGCTGGTGGGCTTTTTCCCGTGGGCGGCGGGGGGGATACTCTATCTTGCCGGAGGATACCGGCGGAAACGGGCCTCCGGCGCAAGCGGGGCCACAGCCCCAAAGAGGAGACAGCCATGGGCGTAATGCGGAGCAGGGTCATGGTCGTCCCCCGAACCGCGCTCTTCCCGGAAGGATCCTTTCAGGGCTTCCTCCCCGCGGGCGGAATCGATTACGAACGACGGGTGCTGGGCGCCGCCGGATTCCGGGAACGGGCACGCGCCGAAATCTCCGAAGACTGCAAACAGCCGATCGGCTACGCCCTTCTCGTCCGCCCCCGGGTTAAAACGGTATTCGCCTATCGGCGTTCTTCCCGGGACCGCGATTACCCCGAACGGCGGCTCCAGGGCAAATGGTCGTGGGGCCTGGGGGGCCATATCGAGGAAAGCGATTCCCCGGAAGCGAACCCGATCCGGGCGAGCATGCTCAGGGAAATCTTCGAGGAAGTCGGCTTGAAAGCGGTCCGGGAACCGCTGATCCTCGGCTATATCAACGACGATTCCGACCCGGTGGGGAGAGTCCACTTCGGGCTCCTCTACCTGGCGGAAGCCGGGGAGACCGGGACCCTCTCTCTCTCTCCGGAACTGGCCGAGGGAGGATTTTATCCTCTGGAGGAGCTCGAACGGATCGCCGCCGACCCCGACGCGGAAGTCGAACCGTGGTCCCGGCTCTCCCTCCCCCTCCTCCACAAGTTCCGCGGCGGGTGAACTCCCGCCGAAAGCGGTTATTTCCCCGGGGCTTTCCGGGTCTGCTATACTTCTCTTCGGGCTCCGTACCGGGAACCGTTGCAGTATGAACTATTCGGGTCGAATAACCGCGGCCGCGGCGCTCCTGCTCGTTCCCGCCCGCTGGGCGGCGGCGGCGGTGCCGGGCGAAGAAGGCATCGTGGGCCGGATGGCGATCCTGGTTTTCCAGATCGCCCTGATCCTTTTCGCCGCCTGGCTGGGGGGGCAGCTCTTCAACCGCTTCAACCTCCCCTCGGTCATCGGGGAACTGGCGTCGGGAATGGTGATCGGGCCCTATCTGCTGGGAAGCATCGCGCTGCCCGGGTTCGCCCACGGACTCTTCCCCCTGCACGGCGGGTTCCCGGTCTCCCCCGAACTCTACGGCTTCGCCACCGTCGCTTCCATCGTCCTGCTCTTCCTGGTCGGGCTGGAAACCGATATCGATATCTTCCGGCGCTTCGCCGCCGCCGGCTCGGGGATCGGGATCGGCGGCGTGGCCGCCAGTTTCGTTCTCGGGGACCTCACCGCCGTTCTCTTCTCCCGGGACGTCTTCGGCGTGACCATGGGCTTCGCCGACCCGGTGCCGTTGTTTCTGGGCGTCATCTCCACCGCCACATCGGTCGGAATCAGCGCCCGGATCCTCACGGAAAAACGGAAAATCGATTCCCCGGAGGGGGTGACGATCCTATCGGCGGCGATCATCGACGACGTGCTGGGAATCGTCATCCTGGCCGTGGTCCTGGGAACCATCCGCAGCGGGGAACTCAACCTGGGCCAGGCGGCCGTGATCGCGCTTCGCGCCGGCGTGGTCTGGATGGGCTTCATGGTCCTGGGCCTGGTCTTCTCGTCCCGGATCAGCCGTTCCCTCAAGCACCTGGGCGACAAGGTCGCGATTTCCGTGATGGGCCTGGCCCTGGCGCTGCTTCTGGCCGGCATCTTCGAAAAATCGGGCCTGGCCATGATCATCGGGGCCTACGTCATGGGGCTCACCCTCTCCAAAACCGATCTGGCTTTCATGATCCGGGACAACCTCGTCGTCCTCTACCGGTTCTTCATCCCCGTTTTCTTCTGCGTGATGGGCATGCTCGTCAACCCCGGGGACATCCTCGACCGCAGGATCCTGCTCTTCTCCCTCGTGTATTCCGCGGGGGCCATCCTGGCCAAGCTGATCGGCTGCGGACTGCCCGCCTTCTTTTTCGACTTCAACCGCCGCGGCGCCGCCCGGATCGGGATGGGGATGGTCCCCCGGGGCGAAGTCGCCATGATCGTGGCCGGCATCGGGTTGGCCGAGGGCATTCTCGGCCAGGAAGCCTTCGCGGTGGCGGTGGTCATGACCTTCGTCACCACCCTGGTGCCTCCCCCCTTCTTCGCCCGGATGTTCGATTCGGCGGCCGCCGGACTGCGCCGGGAGATCAGTTACAAACCGGAGCGGGAACACCTCTCCTTCTCCGTTCCCAACCCGGAGACGGCCGACCTGCTCATGGACAAGATCCTGGGCGCTTTCCGCCTGGAAGGGTTTTTCATCCACCGCCCCGACCTGCGCCGGCAGGTGTTCCAGGTCAGGAAGGACAGCACCTTCATCACCGTCCGGCAACTCCCGGGCCGGATCGAATTCGACTGCCGCCGGGAGGACCTCGCCTTCGTCCACACCCTGGTCTACGAGGTCCTGGCCGAACTGGAGCGGCTGATGCGCCACCTGCAGGGGATCTCCGACCGGGAGAAGATCGGCCAGGAGATCTTCAACCCCGCCACCTGCCCCCTGGTCCCCAACGGCGAACGGGGGAAGCTGGCCCGCTATTTCCGGCCGGAAACGGTCACGGCCGATCTTTCCGGGAAAACCAAGGAAGAAGTGCTGGAGGAACTGCTGGCTCTTTTCGTCCGGGCCCGGCTGCTGGAACCGGCCCGGGAGAAGAACGTTCTCAAGGAGCTCATGGAGCGGGAAAAGGACATGTCCACGGGCATGCAGGAGGGCATCGCCCTTCCCCACGTGCGCACGGCCGACGTCGACCGGATCGCCTGCGCCCTGGGGGTGTCCCGGAAGGGGGTCGACTTCGCGGCGCTGGACGGCAAGCCCTCGCGGATCTTCATCGCCACCCTGATCCCGGCGGAATCGCCGGAGCCCTACCTGCAGCTTATGGCCGGAATCGGCCAGTTCCTGGCCAACCCCGACAACCGCAAGCGGCTCCTGGCCTGCCGCACCGACGAAGAACTCTATGAGATCATTCGGCTCATTTAGTGGAGCGGCGGCGGCGGCGCTGGCGGCGGCCTGGCTGGGGACGGCGGCCGCCGCCGAAGTCGCCGTCGGCGTCCGCGACGGGCTCTACACCGTCGAAGCCGAGAACGCCCCCCTGGGAGAAATCGTGCGCGCCCTGGCGGAACGAGCCGGGCTGGAGTGCCGCCTGTACGGGAACCTCTCCCGGCCGGTGACGGCTCAGATCGAGTCCCTCACCCTGGAGGAAACCCTGCAGCGGCTGGGCGCCGCCTACGGGATCGTCTACCGCCGCGGCCCCGGCGAAGAGCCGGTCCCGGTTTCCCTGGCGCTGCTGCAGGACCGCCGGGGCCCCTCCCCGGCGCCCCGCTGGACGCGGACGCTGGAGTATGGGAAGGACCCGCAGGGAGTGGGGGTGCTCGACCGGCCCGAGACCGAACGCCGGGGGCCGGAATCGTTCGCGGTCGGACCCGACGGAAGCGTCTACCTCTGCGACACGGTCAACGGGCGCATCCTGGTCGTCCCCCCGGCCCCCGGAGCGCTGCGGGAATTTCCGGTGCCCGGGACCCCGGTCGACGTCGCCTGCTCGGAAGATGCGATCCTGGTCCTGGAAGGGAGAACGGGCGCGCTTCTGAGCTACGCCCCCGACGGCACGCTCCGGGCCGAGCAGCTGATTCCCCCGGACGTTCTCCGGGAACGGATGAGCCTGGAGAGCGGACCCGACGGGCCCTTCATCCGGACCCGGGACGGGGAGGAGCGGCTTCTGGACCCGGCCCGGAAGCCTCCCGTGTCTTCCCTTCCGGCAATCCAGGCTCGAATCGGAAAGGGAGGGACCGCCCTGATCTCCTGGAGCGAGGGCACGGACCGGCGGGAGGCGGTGTTTAGGACCGGACGGATTCTCTCCGTGGCCCCCCTGGGCCGCGACGGCGGAGGCAACCTCTACATCCAGGTCGAACGCGCCGGGGAAGGGGGGAGCGGGGTGGACCTGGGGGTTATGAAACTCTCTCCGGAGGGAGCTATCCTTGATTCTCTGGATCGAATCCCCAATAATTACGGCAACTGGACCGCCCGTCTCCTCGCCCTCGGACCCGGCGGAGAAGTCTGCCAGGTTCTTCCCGGCCCCGACCGGGTGGCGGTCAACTGCTGGAACTGGCGCCGAAAGACCGAGGAGCCCGAACTGCCGTGAAAAAAAACATCGTTCTTTTCCTGGCCCTGCTCTGGACGAGGCCGGCCCTCCCCTGGTCGGGGGAGACCTGGGGGGACACGACCCGGGGCGAGATCGTGCGCCGGGCGGAGATCATGATGGACCTGGTCTGGTCCCCCCACCGGGCCGTCCGCAACTACGGCTACCCGACCGAGGTCTACCACACCTTCAACTCCTATACCGACTACACCGGCCTGGCCTACTCCCAGAACAACCCCCAGGAAGACTGGTCCGAATTCACCGCCGCCATGGAGGCGCTCGAGTTCAACTCCGGCAGCACCGTGTACGTCACCGCCTCCTCCCTGAACATGCGGGACGGCCCGGGAACCGGGTTCAGCGTTCTCACCACCCTGGTCGAGGGCTCGACCGGGACGGTCCTCTCCGACTTCAACAACGGGACCCAGCCGGCCGGGAGCAGCTTCCACTGGTACTGCACGCAGTTCTCCGCGCAGACCGGATGGTGCGCGGCCTGGTCCGACTCCGCCGATTACCTGGCCCTCTACGACACCGCCGGCTATTCTCCGGGAATCGGCAACGACTGCTCCGGTTTCGCCAGCATCTGCTGGACCCTTCCCTCCCGCTATACCACCGTCACCTTCGAAACCGACGCCACCAGCGCCGGCGGTTACGTCGACAGCCTCGGCAACATCGGGGATTGCGCCACCGCCGGGTTGATCGTCGGGGACGCCTGCGACAAGTCCGGCAGCCACATCATCCTCTTCAACCGGGACCTGGGCGGGGGCCAGATGGAGTCGATGGAACAGACCCCCTGGACCGCCTACCGCAGGACCTGGTACTGGTCCTCCCTCGCCGACTACCGCCCCATGCGGCGGCGGCAGCTGATCACCTCCCCCACCCCGCCGGTCGTCACCCCCACCCCGGTCCCGGCCACCCCGACTCCCGTGCCCGCCACGCCCGCTCCCACCGCCGTACCCGAAACCCCGACGCCGGCGCCCACGGCCGCCCCCACTTCCAGCCCCGTTCCCAGCCCGACGGCGGTCTGCGCCGAGGTCCTCCCGATCGCGGAGGGCTTCGACGGCTTCGACGCCGGGACCCGGCCCGACTGCTGGACGTTTTCGGGATGCGACGCCGACTCCGACACCTACACCTCGTCCGGCAACTACGGCCAGGCCGTCCCCTCCCTCAAGCTCGACCTAACCGGCGACACCGTCACCACCCCCTCGTTCGAGGAGGCCCGGCGGCTCTCCTTCTGGTTCAAGGGGGTCGGCGTCGACGGCACCAGTTCGCTTCTGGTCGAGGAACGCTATGCCGGGGCCTGGCGGACGTTGACCGACCTGCAGGGAGGGCTTCCCACCACCGGCACCGTCCGCACCTTCGCCCTCGATCCGGCCACGGCGCAGATCCGCTTTGTTTACGACAAGAGCGAGGGAAACCTGGCGCTCGACGACGTCTTCATCGGCCCGACCACCACAACCACAACCACCGTCGCGCCCACGACGACCGCCACCACCGCCGCGCCCACGACAACAACCACGACGACCACCACGACGACCACGACCGCCTTGGCCGGGACCGCCACCCCCACGCCGACCTGCTCCGTTTCGGTCCCCACCCGGACCCCGACCCCGAGCGCTACGCCGACGGAACCACCCACGCCGTCGCCGTCCGCGACGCCGGTTCCGGGAACCCCGACCCCGGCTCCGACCGCCACCGCGGTTCCTGCTTCCCCCACCCCGGTCGAATGTTCCTCCATCGTCGAGGGGTTTGACGGCTTCGACACCGGCACCCGGCCCTCGGGCTGGGAGTTCGTCGGCTGCGACCAGGACTCCGACACCTACACCGACGCCGG
>DAOSXE010000029.1 GCA_035380285.1 bacterium
CCTCGGCCGCAAAATATAGTGTTTTCAAGGGTACGGTCAAACGTATTATAGCCGGAGGCGCCCCCGCCGGGCACGTCGGAAAGTCCGCGGGCCCGGCGGGGGGAGAGAGGAAAAGCCATGAAACCCACACACGGCATCAAGCGCGGACGGAGGCGGTGGCGGGGGTGGCTGCCGGCGGCGGCAGCGGCCCTGGGCGGGGCTTTGGCCGGCTGCGGGGGCGGGGAGCCCGCCGGGCCCGCGCCCAACGTCCTCCTGATCGTGATCGACACCCTCCGCGCCGACCACCTCGGCTGTTACGGCTACTTCCGGAACACCTCGCCGTTTCTCGACGGTTTCGCCGCCTCCAACCTGGTGTTCGAGGACGCCTTCTGCTCCATCCCCATCACCCTTCCCTCCCACTCCACCATCCTCAGCGGCCTCTACCCCCAGAAGACCGGGGTCCTGCGGAACTGGGGGACGCTTCCGGATTCGATCGTCACCCTCCCCGAAATCCTCCGTTCCCGCGGCTACCGGACCGGGGCCGTGGTCAGCACCGCCGTCCTCAAAAAAGGCAAAAACCTGGAGCAGGGATTCGACGACTACCTCGAAAACTGGGGGATCTCGGAGAAAGTCCCCCGGGGGGAAGGGGCCGCCTGGGAACTGAAGGGGTTGGCGGAAGACGCCGACCGGATGGCCCTGGAATGGATCGAACGCGACCGGGACCGCCCGTTTTTCCTTTTCATCAATTACTACGACGTTCACGGGCCCTACGTGGAGGACGAGCGCTTCGCCCGGACCTTCGACCCCGATTCCCCCCGGTTTCTGGAGTACCTGCGCGGCCATTACGACCGGATGCCGGACCTGGACTGGAAGCGCGAATCGATCACCTTCTACGACCGGTCCCTGCGCTACCTCGACCGGGAACTGGAGACGTTCTTCGCGCGCCTGCGGGAGCTGGGCGTCCTGGAAAACGCCCTGGTCGTGGTCACCTCCGACCACGGCAACGGCCTTTTCCAGCACGGGGACTACTGGAGCCACGGCGAGCAGCTCTACGACGAGCACATCCACATACCCCTCCTGGTCAAGCTGCCGGGAAAAGGCCGGGCGGGGCGGATCCGGGGGATGGTGGAAACCGTCGACCTCCTCCCCTCCATCCTCGAACTGGCGGGGATCGACCCCCCGGAGGGAGGCGACGGGACAAGCTTCCTCCCGCTTCTGAACGGGACCGGGGGCAAGGAGCGCGTCTACGCCATGAGCGTCCTGGAAGACCGGCTCAACCGGCCCCGGCCCCGCGAGTTCGCGGTCCGCACCCGCGACGCCAAACTGATCTGCCGCCCCGGGGGGGAAAGCAGCTTCTACCGCCTCGACCGCGACCCGCTGGAGATGGCCGACGTCTTCGCCCGGGCCGAAACCGACCAGCGCGGGTTCCTGACCTCGCTCCGCAACCGGGGCGCGGCCTGGTACAGGCCGGTCCTGAGCGCCGGGGACGGGGGCGGGGGGCCGGACGAAAACACCCTCCGGGAACTCAAGGCCCTGGGGTACATCACCCCCTAAGCTTCCCCTCCCGGGCCGATCAGGGCTCCGGGGAAGTCCCCGGGGACGCCGGGGGACGGGGTGCGGAAAGATAACCCAGCGCCCGCAGCTTCTCCATCTCCCGCTCGCTCAGGTCCACCCGGGAACCGGCCCCGGGAGCGAGGGCCAGGTCGGCGGCGAGGCGGCGGCGGAAGAGGGCTTCCGCCCGGCGGCGTTCCGGGCCGGTCACCAGGAACCGGTGGGTCTCGGCCGGGTCGCGGCGCAGGTCGAGAACGGCGGTCTCCCCCCGCTCCCGGTTGTAGAGCAGCTTCCACTCCGGGGTCCGGAGCGCCTGCAGGGCGGGCAAGAGCTCGAGCAGGGCGGTCCGATCCCGCTCCTCCGCTTCCCCCCGGATCAGGGGCAGGAGGGAACGCCCCTGGATGCCTGCCCACGGAGCCAGGCCGGCCGCCTCCAGGACGGTGGGGGCGATGTCGACCAGGGCGGTCTGGACCTCGACCCGGTCCGTCCGGGGCGCTTCCCCCGGGAGCTTGACCAGGAGGGGGACGTGGACGACTTCGTCGTAGAGCGAGGCCCGGTGCCCCTTGCCGCCGTGTTCGAAGAACTCGTCGCCGTGGTCGGCGGTGACCACGATCAAGGTGTTCTCCCACAGGCCCCGTTCCTTCAGGACCCGGAAGAGTTCGCCCAGGGCGCGGTCGGTCCAGGCGATCTCGCCGTCGTAGAGCGCGACGATATGAAAGAGGTCGCGGGGGTCCATCCCCTCCTCCACCGCCGGGTTGTGGATGTAGTCCCGTCCCGTGACCGGGCCCCGGTAGTCGGGGTCGAAGAGCCGGTCGTACGGCGCCGGGGGGATATAGTCGTAGTGGACGTCCCAGAAATGAAGGAAGAGAAAGAAGGGGCGGTCGCGCTTCTCCCCGAGCCAGTCCCCGGCCAGCTCGACGATCCGCTCGCTGGTGACGTCGCCGTGGCCGGCGTCCCGTTCCCGTTCGCTGGGGAGGATGGTGTCCCGGCTCCCGTGCCGGTCGAAGTCGGTGTTGTGGTAGAGGTCGAATCCGCGCCCGAACCCGAAGGCGGGGTTGAGGTAGGGGGAGGAGCAGAAGGCGGCGGTGGCGTAGCCCGCCGCGCTCAGGGCTTCGGGGAGGGTGGGGACGGAATCGTTGAGGCTGAAGCCGTCTCCCACCACCTGGTGGGCGGAGATGTCGCGGCCGGTGAAGATGGAGATATGCGAGGGGAGGGTCCAGGAGGTGGTGGCGGCGCAGGCGGCGAAGAGCGTCCCTTCCTCGGCCAGCTCGTCCAGGTGGGGGCTGGTGTTCCGCCCGTAGCCGTAACAGCTCAGGTGGTCGGCCCGGAGGCTGTCGATCGAGATCAGCAGAACGTCGGGGGGGCGCCGCTCCCGCTTCAGGAGCAGCGCCGCCGCGGCGGCCGCCGCCGCCAGGATTACCGCTGTCGCCGCTATCTTTTTCATTGCCTTGCCGGTGAACGCCGGTGTGTCTATTATCCGGAAAAGCCCGCGGCCGGGCAAGCACCGGCCGCGGGGCGGGAGACCCGGAATGGGCGAAAACGACGGCGACAAACGGGGCGTACGAAAGATGAAGGCCGCTCTCGTCTTCCTGGCGGCGGGGCTGGCGGCCGGGGGCTGCGCCGGCCGCTCCCCCGACGCCGGGACCCCCCCGATCCCGGAACTGCGGCTGGAAGCGACCGCGGCCGGGGAACTGGTCTGCTCCCTGGAGCGGGAAGGGACCGCCGTTCTCGGGCCTTCCCCCCTGGGGATCGCGGTCGCCGGATCCGTCCTCGGCGCCGGCGTCCGCGAAGTGCGGCTCCTGCGGGAAGGGCCCTGGGAAGTTTCCTTCCCCTGGCGGGGGAAGCGTTCGTGGATCGATCTGCGGGGGCGGGAAGCGGAGTACCTGATCGAGGAAGCGGACGGGGAGTGGAAGGTCCAGGTCCGGACCGCTCCCGGTGGGGCGGCCTGGCGGTACCTGGTCCCCGGCGCGGGCGTCCGTCGGGTGGAAGGCGAACGCACCGGGTTCGTCTTCCCCGAGGGCGCCGCCGGGTGGGCCATGTTCTCGACCCCGGTCTACGAAGGCGTCTTCCGCCGCCTCCCCCTGGACGGCGGCGGCGCTCCGGGGCCCGGGGCCCGGCTCGGGCTCCCGCTCACCTTCCAGCTCGCCGACGGTTCCTTCGGGAGCGTCCTGGAAAGCGGGGTCCTGGGCTACAGCGGCATGACCCTGCGCTTCGACCCCGGGGAGCGGGCCTGGACCGCCGCCTTCGAGGAAGAAACCGGGGGCTGGCTCATGGAGGGGGAGATCTCCTCCCCCTGGCGCGTGGTCCTCACCGGGCCCGACCTCGATTCCCTGGTCGGTTCCGGCCTGGTCCCGGCCCTGGCCCCCGCGCCCGACCCCGGGCTGTTTTCCGGGGGGGCCCTGACCCCCTGGTGCCGTCCCGGCTTGTCCTGCTGGAGCTGGTGGGCCGATGAAACCGGGGCCTTGGACTGGTCCCGTCAGTTCGGGTACGTCGACCTCACCGCCCGGCTGGGGGTCCCCTACTACCTGATCGACAGCGGGTGGGAAGACCCCGGAAACGGCTGGCTCGACGCGGCCGGGGCGCCCTGGGAAAAACTGGGGGAACTCTGCGCCTACGCCCGGGAGCGGGGGGTGGGAATCTGGGTGTGGAGAAGCCGGTCCGCCGATCCGGGCCGGCACCGGCCCGGACTCGAGACCCCGGCCGCGCGCGCCGATTTCTTCGCCCGGCTGGCGCAGGCGGGGGCGGCGGGGGCCAAGGTCGACTTCCTCAACTCGGAATCGCACGCCCGGCTGGAGGAGTACCGGGACCTGCTGCGGGCCGCGGCCGAACACCGGATCATGCTCGATTTCCACGGGGCCGCCAAGCCCGCCGGGGAGAGCCGCACCTGGCCCAACGAGATGACCCGGGAGGCCCTGCGCGGGCTGGAATTCAACCGCTGGCGCCCCCTGCAACCGAGCCACTACTCCCAACTCCTCTTCACCAGGTACCTGGCGGGGCCGGGGGACTTCACCCCGGTCACCTTCCGCCCCGGCCGCCGGGGCGCCACCACCGACGCTTTTCAGCTGGCCACCGGGGTCCTGGCGACTTCGCCGTTCCTCTGCCTGGCCGACACCCCCCGTTCCTACCTCGACAGCCCCGCCCGCCCCTTCCTGGAGACCCTCCCCGCTTCCTGGGACGAGACCCGGGTCTGGCCGGGGAGCGCCGTCGGCGGGACCGCCGGTTTCTATCGGCGCGACGGCCGGACCTGGTGGATCGGGCTGATCAACCCCGGGGGCCCGCGGAAGGTCCGGGTCGGCCTGGAGTTTCTCCGAGCGGAGTCCTACCGGGCCCTGATCGCCGAAGACGACGGGCGGGGGGGGCTGAGCGTGAGAGAAACCGCGGTCGGCGCCCGGATGCCCCTGGAATTCGACCTGGCCGCCGGGGGAGGAGCGGCGGTGCGCCTGACCCCGGCGCGCCGGAACCCCCGGGGGCCGCGGTAAAAAAGGGTTCGCCGCCTCCGGGGCTTCATGGTATACCAACTCCCATGAATTCCCTCCGCCGGCAGTTCACCAGCAAGGACCACGGGCCCCTGGTCCAGTTCTGCAAGTACGCCATCGCCGGCGTCGTCGCCACCATCGTCCACGTTTCCGTCTTCTACCTTATGGCCCTGAAGTTCATCCCCGCCCTCACTCCCGACGATCCCATCTCCCTGATCGTCGACATCCCCCCTCACGATCTGACCGACTCGGTCAGGTCCCTCCACGCCGCCCTCGACAACTTCATCGCCTTCATGATCTCCAACTCCGTGGTCTACCTCATCAACATCTTCTGGGTCTTCGAGGCGGGGAAGCACTCCCGCTGCAAGGAGATCGTGATGTTCTTCGCCGTCTCGGGGCTGAGCGTGCTCATCGGGACCGGTCTGCAGACCCTCCTCATCAATTCGCTGGGGCTCGACACCAGCTACGCATTTTTCATCAACGCCGGCGTCTGCCTCATGATCAATTACGCCGCCCGTAAATTTTTCATCTTCAAAAACTGAAGTCGCCCATGCCTGGAGAAACGCGGGACTTGGTGGTCGGCTCCCCGGCGGAGGCGCAACCGCCGGCCCGGGTGCTCATCGTCGACGACGAGGAGATAACCAGGAACTACCTGGGCATGACCCTGCGCCGCGCCGGTTACCGCTGCGACGCCTGCGGGACCGGGCGCGAAGCCCTTCCCCTCCTCCTGGGGGACGAATACGACCTGGCCCTGGTCGACCTGGTGATGCCCGGCATGAGCGGGCAGGAACTCCTCTCCCGGCTGGCCCGGGAACGCGCATCCGAATTCGAACTGGCCCTGGTCGTCGTCTCCGGCGAGACCGACATCGACGCGGCCATGGAGGCCGTCAAGCTGGGAGCGGACGACTATATCCGCAAGCCCATGACCCGGGAAGAGCTTCTCCTGGGGGTGAGCCGGGCCCTCGACCGCCGCCGGTTGATCATGGAGAACCGCAACTACCAGAAGCACCTGGAGGAGATGGTCCGGCAGCAGAGCGACAAGATTCAGAACTCGCTCCTGAAGACCATCGAAGCCCTCTCCCGGACCCTGGGGGCCAAGGACACCTATTCCCTGAGCCATTCGCGGCGGGTGATGGAACTGGCGGCGGGGACCGCCCGGGAGCTGGGGCTGGAGGAGGCGGAGACGGAGAAGATCCGGGTGGGGGCGCTCCTGCACGACATCGGGAAACTGGGGGTGAAGGACGGGATTCTCAACAAGGACCTTCCCCTCGAGGAGGAGGAGGTCGACCACATCCACCAGCACCCTTTGGTGGCGGAGACCATCCTCGGCCCCATCGAGGAACTCCGCGAAATCATCGGCCTGATCCGGCACCACCACGAACGCTGGGACGGCGGCGGCTACCCCGACGGGCTGGCGGGCGCCGGCATCCCCCGGGGCGCCACCATCATCGCCGTGGCCGACGCCTACGACGCCATGACCAGCGCCCGGGTCTACAACCGGCCCCTCGCCCACCCGCAGGCCCTGGCCGAACTGCGCCGGGGGGCCGGATCCCAGTTCAGCCCGGACGCGGTCGCGGCCTTCTGCCGCGCATTCCCGGAAGCTCCGCCCGCACCGGCCTGAACCCGGCGGCGGCTTATTGCTTAATATCGGTTAAAATAGTCTCCTGGCGGGCGGCGGGCGAAAATTTCGGCGGGTTTGGGATTGACCGGAGAGTCCGCAGGCGCTAGACTGCCTGAGCACATTCGGACGAACCGCGCGCAGCCCCCGTCGGAGGTTGCGGCGAAAAGGAGGGTTCAAATGGTTCAACTTCGGACCTACTGTTTTCTCGATAGTCTTCAACCCCAGTTCGCTTCCTACGTGGCCTCCTCGGCCAAGGGCTTCCAGCCCCTCCCGGGCATGGCCGCCTGCTACGTCGAGGTGGCGCCGGGGATGGCCATCAACGAGGTCACCGACGTGGCCCTCAAGGCCACCAACGTCAAGCCCGCCCTGATGATCGTGGAGCGGGCCTACGGGCTGCTCGAGGTGCACTCCTATTCGCAGGCCGACGTTCGTGAAGCCGGGCGGGCCATCCTCGATTTCCTGGGGGTGAAGGAAGAAGAGCGGATGAAGCCCAAGGCCGTGGGCAGCCAGATCATCCGGAAGGTGGACGCCCACCAGGCCCAGATCATCAACCGCAACCGCAAGGGCTCGATGCTGCTGGCCGATCAGACCCTCTACATCCTCGAGACCGATCCGGCCGGCTATGCCGTCCTTGCCGCCAACGAAGCCGAAAAGGCCGCCAACATCACCTTGGTCGAAGTGCGGCCCTTCGGCCGCTACGGCCGTCTCTACCTGGGCGGCGAAGAACGCGACATCGTCGTCGGCAGCGAAGCGGCCCTGACCGCGATCAACGCGGTCACCGGCATCGAACCCACGGGCGGACAATGATCCGGGTCCGGCCCTAATCGACACGTCAAACTCAACCGGGAAACGTTCCCGGGCAACTCCAGGAGGAGAGTACGATGGCTGAAGCTTTGGGAATGATCGAGACCAGGGGCTTTGCCGCCATGGTCGAGGCCGCAGACGCCATGGTCAAGGCGGCCAAGGTCGAACTGGTCAGCTACGAAAAAATCGGTGGGGGCTACGTCACCGCCGTGGTCCGGGGCGACGTCGCCGCCTGCAAGGCGTCGGTGGAAGCCGGGGCCCGCGGGGCGGAGAAAGTCGGCGAACTGATCTCCGTACACGTCATTCCCCGCCCTCATGTCAATATCGATCGGGTGCTCCCGCTCGGCCGGATTCCCGCCGAACCGGAGAAATAACCTTCGGTTCCGGAAATGCTGTTAGCTCGAATTCGGGGAACCCTGGTATCCACGCAGAAGGAGCAGACCCTCGACGGGCTCGCCTTCTTCGTCTGCGAGCAGCTTGACCTCGAAGGCAAGCCCCTGGGCAAGTACGTGGTCGCCGCCGACGCCGTCGGGGCCGGGGTGGGAGAGGTGGTCCTTTACGCCAGCGGAAGCTGCGGGAGGTACACCTCCGTCACCCACAACCGGCCCTGCGACTGCGTGATCATGGCCATCGTCGACGAACTCGAGGTCGACGGGCGGACGGTTTACCGGAAAAGCGCGGATGACCGGGGCTGATCTTCCCCGGCCCCGGTCGGCGGGGGGAGGGGTCCGCCCCTCCTTCCCGGGAATGAGGAGAACACCATGAACCTGACCGAAGACCAGATCCGGGCGATCGTCCGGAAAGTGGTGCGGGACGTCTCCGGCGAGGGGGGATCGGCTTCGCCGGCGCCTTCCCCGGCGCCCTCGCCGGCGATTTCTCTCCCCGCCATCAAAACCGGGGACGGCGTCTTCGAGAACCTCGAGGAGGCGATCGCCGCCGCCCGGCGGGCCCAGACGCGCCTCCTCGACCTCGGGGTGGTCAAGCGGGAGGAGATCATCGAGGCCATCCGCGGGTGCGGGCGACGCAACGCCGAGGCGTTTTCGCGGATGGTGGTGGCCGAGACCGGAATGGGCCGGGTCGAGGACAAGATCAAGAAAAACCTCCTGGTTTCGAACAAGACCCCGGGGATGGAGGACCTGCAGCCGGTGGCCTGGACCGGCGACCACGGCCTCACCATCATGGAACGTGCCCCCTTCGGGCTGGTCGGCGCCATCATCCCCTCCACCAACCCCACCTCCACCGTCATCTGCAACTCCATCGAGATGATCGCGGCCGGCAACGCCGTCGTCTTCGGCCCCCACCCCGGGGCCCGGGTCTCGTCCCTGTTCGCGATCCAGGAAGTCAACCGGGCGGTGGCCGCGGCCGGTGGTCCCTCCGACCTCCTGGTGGCCGTCCTCCAGCCCACCATCGAAACCGCCCAGGCGATGATGAAGCACCCGGCCACCCGCATTCTCTGCGTCACCGGGGGCCCGGGCGTGGTCAAGGCCGCCATGCAGATGGGCAAAAAGGTGATCGCCGCCGGCCCCGGGAACCCCCCGGTGGTGGTGGACGAAACCGCCGACATCGAACGGGCCGGGCGCATGATCGTGGCCGGCGCCTCCTTCGACAACAACCTGGTCTGCGTCTGCGAAAAAGAGATCTTCGCCCTGGCTTCCATCGCCGACCGGCTCAAGCAGGCGCTGCGCGCGAACGGGGCTTACGAGATCAGCGGCGAGCAGATCGGGAAGCTCAAGGAACTGGTCATCGCCAAGGACCCGGGACCCGGCGACGAGGAAGGCGCCCCCAACAAGCGTTTCGTGGGGCGCGACGCCCGCTTCATCCTGGAGCAGATCGGGGTCTCCGTCGGCGACGAGGTCAAGATCGTGCTCGCCGAGGTCCCGGCGGACCACCCCTTCGTCCTGGTGGAACAGCTGATGCCGGTCATTCCCCTGGTCCGGGTCGACAGCGTCGACGAAGCGATCGCCCTGGCGGTCAAGGTCGAGCACGGCTACCGCCACAGCATGTACATGTATTCCCGGAACGTCGCCAACCTGAGCAAGATGGCCCGGGCCGCCGACTGCTCGATCTTCGTCAAGAACGGCCCCTGTTTTTCCGGGCTGGGGTTCGGCGGCGAGGGGTTCTGCTCGTTCAGCATCGCCAGCCCCACCGGGGAGGGGATCACCCGGCCCATCCATTTCACCCGGGCCCGGCGCTGTGTGCTGGTGGATTATTTTCGGATTGTCTGATCGAGCCGGCGCGCCGGGGACGGACGCCGGTTGAGAGGCGGCCCGGCCGGGCGCGGCCGGGGGCCCGAACGTGGAAGCGGTGAATACCCCGAAGAAGACCAAGACCAAGCCGGACATCGGCGGACGGGTCCGCGCCGCCGGAGTGGTGGGCGCGGGCGGGGCCGGGTTCCCGACCTGGAAGAAACTGGCCGCCCGGGTGGAAACCGTGATCGCCAACGGCGCCGAGTGCGAGCCCCTGCTGCGCAACGACCGCGCGGTCATGCGCCGCCACCCCGAGCGGGTCGTGGCCGGCCTGGAAGCGGCCATGACCGCGGTCGGGGCCCGGCGGGGGGTGATCGCGCTCAAGCGGCACTACCGTGAAGCGGCGGAGGCCCTGGGCGCGGCCGTCCGGGGCAAACGCCGGCTCTCCCTGCACTTTCTCCCCGAGGTCTACCCGGCGGGGGACGAGTTCGTCCTCGTCTACGAGGTCACCGGGCGGGTCATCCCGGCGGGGGGGCTCCCCCTGCAGGTAGGGGTGGTCGTCAACAACGTCGAGACCCTCTACAACGTCAGCCGGGCGGTCGAGGGAATCCCCGTGACCGGGAAGCACCTGACCGTCACCGGGGCGGTGGCGGCGCCGAAAACGCTCCACCTCCCCGTCGGCACCTCGGTGGGCGAAGCCGTGGCCCTGGCCGGAGGCAGCCTGACCGACCCCTGGGTCGCCCTGGAAGGGGGGCCGATGATGGGGGCCGTGGTCGAGGACCCGCGGCGGCCGATCACCAAGACCACGTCGGCCCTGATCGTCCTCGCCCCCGACCACCCGGTGGTCGAGCGCAAGACCCGCGACCTCGTCTTCGACCTCAGGCAGATCCAGTCGGCCTGCTGCCAGTGCAGCTACTGCACCCTGGTCTGCCCGCGCGCGCTGCTGGGCCACACCTTCAAGCCCCACCTGGTCATGCGCTCCCTCGCCCTGGGCTTCGCCCCGCTCGGCGACGGGGTCAGCCACGCCGCCGCCTGCTGCGCCTGCGACCTCTGCGGCGTCTACTCCTGCCCGATGCTGCTGGCGGTGGGGCGCCTCAACCGGGAAGTGGCCGCGGGCATGAAGGAAAGAAACCTCGTCCCGCCGCCCCAGCCCCGGGAACCCCGGCCCCTCCCCCTGCGGGAGGCGAGCCTGATCCCCGTCGAGCGGCTGACCGCGAGACTGGGCCTGGGGGAATACGACCGCCCCCTCCCCCACGACGAAACCGCCTACCGGCCGCAATCGGTCACCCTGCCGCTGCGCCAGCATATCGGGCGCCCGGCTCGGCCCACGGTCAAGGAAGGAGACGCGGTCGAGGAAGGCGAATGCGTGGCCGACCTGCCCCCCGGGGAGATGGGGGCGCCGATCCACGCTTCCATCGCCGGGCGGGTGACCCGGGTCACCGACGCCGCCGTTACCATAGCCGCCTCAACTCGGAGAAAGGGATGAAACCCGCAATCGGATTTATCGAATTCAACAGCATCGCCGCCGGGATCTTCGCCACGGACGCCATGGCCAAGAAATCGGACGTGGATATCCTGGACTCGCGCTCGGTCTGCCCCGGCAAGTACGTCGTCCTGGTCGGAGGTCTGACCGGACCGGTGGACGAAGCCATGCAGGCCGGGCTGGAGGCGGGGGCGGACGCGGTCACCGACCACCTCTTTCTCCCCAACGTCCACCCGGCCGTGGTCCCCGCCATCCTCGCCGCCGTCCCCGTCGACGAACTCGACGCCCTGGGCGTGATCGAGACCTTCTCCATCCCCTCCTGCATCCTCGCCGCCGACTCGGCGGTCAAGGAAGCGGAGATCGAGCTGATCGAGATCCGCCTGGCCAACGGCCTGGGGGGGAAGAGCTTCGTTACCTTCACCGGGGAGATCCACGACGTCGAGGCCGCGCTGAAGAAAGGCGCGGGGAAAGCCGGCGAGATCGGCTGCCTGGTCCGGACCTCCCTGGTCCCGCGGCCGCACCCGGTGATGAAGAACTTCGTGCTCTGAGGCCGGAGGGGAAACGGGAGACGACGGTTCGAGGATGAACGGGGAATTCGAAATCAAGAAAGAGATCGTCGCCTGCGGCAAGCGGATGTACGAGAAGGACCTGGTGGCCGCCACCGACGGCAACATCAGCGTGCGCCTCTCCCCCGACCGGGTCCTGATCACCCCGACCGGTTCGTGCCTCGGGGACCTGGCCACCGCCGATCTGGTCGTCATCGACCTCGACGGGAAAACCGTGGGGGGGGAGGGGAAACCGACATCCGAATTCCGCCTCCACCTCGAAGTCTACCGGCGCCGGGACGACGTCCGGGCCATCGTCCACGCCCACCCCCCGCTCTGCACCGCTTTCTCGGTGGCCGGGGTCAGCCTGGAAAACTACATCCTTCCCGAGATCGCCTTCACCATCGGGGCCATCCCCACCACCCCCTACTCCACCCCCACCACCGACGAACCCCCCCGGGCGGTCGCGGAATACATCTCCGACTGCGACGCCATGATCCTCGACCGGCACGGGGCCCTGACCGTGGGGGAGACGCTCCGGGAAGCCTACAACCGGATGGAGAAGCTGGAACACACGGCCAAGGTGGTGTTGGCCGCGCACTCCCTGGGGAGGGTGAAGACCCTCGAACCCGACCAGGTCGACCGCCTGCTCCGGGCCCGGGAGGCGCTGGGGCTGCACGGCAAGCTCTACCGCTGCGTCTACCGCCCCGGCGATGCCGCCCCCACCCTGGTGGACGACCGGGAAGGCCTGATCGGCCTGATCGCTTCCGAAGTAATCCGCTCTTTGCGGTCACCGTAACAGGGGGACGAGATGCCCGATAAAAACGCCGACGGCTATCCGGAGATCATGACCATCGAGCAGGCGGCTTCCTACCTCCAGCTTCACCCCCAGGTCGTCTACCGCCACGTCCGCCGGGGGAACCTGCCCGCCAGCCGGATCGGGAGCACCATCCGGTTCAAGAAGTCGGTGATCGACGAATGGCTCGAAGACGAGGCCCTCAAATCCCTGCGGGCGCGCCGGGCCCCGAAGCGCGGGGCCCACTCCCCCTTCAACGTCGAGGAGGATTGAGCGTCATGGCCTGGATCCGACGGAACAACCCCGAAATCGACGCGGAACGGCTCGAGCGCGAGATCCTCGAGGAAGTCCGGCGCCGGGGATGGGAAGAGCCCCCGGAGACCGGGGAGGGTACGGCGGAGGGCGCGGAGCGCGGGTATCTGCTCTCCCTCCTCGACCACTACGCCGAACCGGGCCGGGACGAACTCCTCTCCGGCCGTTCCGGAGCGGCGGGGCGGGCGCTTCGGCCCCTCCTGAAACTCTGGGGGCGCCTGCAGCGCAACCAGCGCATCTTCAACCTGCTGGTGGTCGAAATCCTCCGTTCCCAGGAAGAGGAGCGCCGGGGGCGGGATGAAGCCGGCCGCGACTGACCCCGCCCCCCGCGCCGTCCACCAGGTCCTGGCGGTTTTCGACCCCGACGACGCCCAGGGCGCGGAAGCGCTGAAGATCAGGGAGGCCCTGGCCCGGGGGGGACTGGCTTCGGAGATATACGCCGAGGTCCCCCTGCGCCCCCCCGCCCTACCCCTCTCCCTCCTTCCCCCCCGGAAGCGCGGGGACGACACCCTCGTCTATCACTATTCCATCGGCTCCGGGGCCGGCGAGGTTTTCCGCCGCTACGGCGGCCGCCAGGTGCTCCTCTACCACAACGTCACCCCGGAGCGGTTTTTCCGGGGGTGGGACGACGCCGCCATGCTCGAATGCCGGCGGGGGAGGCGCCTCCTCCCGACGTTCGCCGCCTCCGCCTGGCGGGCGCTGGCCGATTCCGAGTTCAACGCCGGGGAACTGCGGCGCGCCGGGTTCGCCGAGGCACAAGTCCTGCCCTACCCCTCGATCGAGGAGGGATCGGAGCCGGAGCCGGAGCCGGACCGGGAGATCGTCGGGCGGTTCGGTTCCGACGGGGAGACCAACGTCCTCTTCGTGGGGCGGATGGTCCCCAATAAACGGCCCGACGCCGCGATCGCGGCCTTCGCCCGCTACCGGGAGGCCTTCGACCCCGGGGCCCGGCTCTTCCTGGTCGGGGAGACCGCCGTCCCCTCCTACCGCGACCTGCTCAGGGAACGGGCCGGCGACCCCCGGAGAACCGGGGTGCGGCTGGCGGGGAAAGTCTCCCCGGCCCGGCTGCGGGCCTACTACCGGATCGCCGATCTCTTCCTCTGCCTGAGCGAGCACGAGGGGTTCGGCGTCCCCCTGGTGGAAAGCATGCGGGCGCGGGTCCCGGTCCTGGCCGCCGCCGCCGCCGCCGTCCCGGAGACCCTGGGCGGGGCCGGCTTCCTGATCGAGCGCCGGGACCCGGGTTTCACGGCGGCCTGCATGCGCCGGATCCTGACGGACCGGCCCCTGCGCGAGCGCCTCCTCGCCGCCCAGGACCGCCGGCTGGAGGAGATCCGGGCCTACCCCTTCGCCGAGCGGCTCCTGGAACTGCTGGCCTGAGGGCCGTCGTCCGCCCGGCCCACCCGGATCCACTGGACGGCGGCCAGGGAACAGACCGCCAGGGCCGCCCCCATGAGAAAGGGGATCCGCCAGTTCAGCATCCACAGCGCCCCGCCGAAGGCGGGGACGATCACGGCGGAGATGTGGTTGACGGCGAAGCCGGTGGAGACGGAGGGCGTGACCTCGGCCGGGTCCGCCACCTTCTGCAGGTAGGTGTTGATCCCGATGGTGAACCCGAAGAAGACGTGGTCGAGCAGGTAGAGGACGGCCGCCGCCCAGGGGTTGTCCAGCAGGGCGTAGCCGAGAAAGATGAGGGTGAGGCTGGAGTATTCGAGCGTGAGCATGGCGCGCTCGCCGAAGCGGGCGATCCCCCGCGAGATCCGGGGGAGGACGAGGTAGGTGAGGACGTTGTTGACGATGAAGAGGCCGGCGACCCACTCCACCTGGAACCCGTGGCGCTTGACCAGGAGAAAGACCGCGAAGCAGACGAAGATCTGCCGGCGGGCCCCGGCCAGGAAACTGAGCACGTAGTAGAGCAGGTAGCGCCGCCGGAAGAGGAGACGGCGGAGCTGGGGGACGCCCCCGTGTTCGGCCGGCTCCCGGAACCAGGCCCGGACCCCGGCCGCCGCCACGGCGGCGCCGATGAGCACGAAGGAGACCGAGAAGGGGAGCACCAGGCTCACCCCCAGGACCACCGCCCCGGCCCCGATGTTGGCCAGCCCTACCAGGGCCTTGAGCCGCCCCATCACGTGCGGGGTCTGGGCCCGCGAAAAGCACTGGATGCAGAGGGCCTGGTTGATGGTCTCGAAGTAGTGGAACCCCAGGGACATGACGAAGGTGGTGACGATCAGGCCGGTGAAGCTGGGGAAAAATCCGGCCGCGCCCACCCCCGCGCCCAGAAGCACCAGGGAGAGAGCCCCCAGCCGGGTCTCCCGGACGTAGAAGGCGACCAGCGCCACCAGGAAGGTGAGGAAGCCGGGGATCTCGCGCACGGACTGGATGAGGCCGACCTGAAACCCGTTCAGCCCCACCGTATCCGCGGCGTAGTTGTTGAAGAGCGTCCTCCACCCCTGGAGGCCGAAAGCGGCGGTCAGGGAAAGGAAGAGCAGGTAGCGGTAGACGGGGCTGGCGCGGTAACGTTCCATCCGACCTCGGGAGTTCTTGCGGGCGGGCGCGGTTGGGGTACAATTTCCTTATCGTTTCGTGAATCCGGAGTCGTCCGGGTACCTTAGCAGATTCCCCGGGGAGAAGGAAACAGGGCAATGAAGACCAGGGCGGTGCACCAGCTGCTTCCGGCGCTGGAAGGGGCCGACGCCATCGGCGGCTACGCCCGGGCCCTGCGCGGCGTCCTCCGGGAAGCGGGGTTCGCCTCGGACATCTTCGTCCTCGACCGCAAGCCCGGGCAGAGCGAATGCCGTTCCTGGAGGGAACACCGCTCCGCCGGCGGCCCCGGGGCCGTGGCCGTCTTCCACACCGCCATCGGCTCGAAGCTCGCCCCTTACTTCCGCGCCTGCCCCGACCGCAAGGTCCTGGTGCACCACAACATCACCCCCGCCCGTTTTTTCGCCGACACCGCCCCCGAAGACGCCTGGCTCGCCCTCCTCGCCCGCCGGCAGTTCCAGGGGCTGGCGGGGGCGGTGGAGGCGGCGGTGGCGGATTCGGCCTACAACGCCCGGGAACTCTCCGCGGCCGGGTTCCCGGCCCCGACCGTGATCCCCCTCCCCCTCCCCCGGAGCCTGACCGGGGGCGAGCCCGACCCGGAGCTCCTGGCCGCCGTCGCGCGCGGGGGGGAGGCCATCCTCTTCGTCGGCCGGTTCGCCCCCAACAAGCGCCAGGACCGGCTCATCCGGATCTTCGCCCGCTACCGCCGGGCCTACAGCCCCGGCGCCATGCTCTACCTGGTCGGCGACCGCGGGCACGACGGGTCCTACGCCGCTTCCCTGGAGCGCCTGGCCCGGGAGCTGGGGGTGGAGGAGGCCGTGGTCATGCCCGGCAAGGTCGACGACGCGGCCCTGCGGGCCTACTACGCGGGCGCCGACCTCTTCCTCTGCATGAGCGAGCACGAGGGGTTCGGCGTCCCCCTGGTGGAAGCGCTCTTCCACCGCCTCCCGGTGATCGCCCGGGCGGCCGCGGCCGTCCCCGACACCCTGGGGGAAGCCGGGCTGGTCGTGGCCGACGACGACCCCGGCCGCTGCGCCGCCCTGATCCGGCGGGTGCTGACCGACGCCGGGCTCCGGGAGAAACTGCTGCGGGCGCAGGACCGCCGCCTGGCCCGGTTCCGGGATTTTCCCTTCCGCGAGGCCTGGCTGGAGGTGCTTGCGCCCCTGCTCGCCCCGGCCTGAGGAGCTTTTTCGGGGTATCCGGCGGCCGGAACTGGGTTATAATGGCCCCGGTTTGCCGGCCGCGGACGAAATTCGGCGCCGGCACGCCGGAACTGTCGCCTATGCTCAAGACCATCCGGGAACTATGCCGCTGGCGGGACCTGATCAGGAACATGGTCCTGCGCAACCTCCGGGTCCGCTACAAGGGCTCGGTGCTGGGGTTTCTCTGGACCATGATCAGCCCCCTGTTCATGATGCTGATCTACTTCCTCTTCCTGCGCCTGCTGCGGATCCCCATCGACCTCCCCGAGCTTTTGATCGGGATCCTGGCCTGGACCTTCTTCGCCACCTGCCTCTCCGACGCGGTCGTGGTCATCACCGCCGCGCCGTCCCTGGTGAAGCGCACCCCCTTCCCCAAGCTGGTCATGCCCGCGGCCATGATCCTGGCCAACCTCATCAACTTCCTCCTCTCCCTCCTGGTCCTGGCCGGCTTTCTCGCCGTCTCCATCATCTTCTTCGGCTACCGCTCGGCGGCGGGCTGGTCGCTGCTCGCCCTCCCCGGGGTCATCATCCTCAACCTCGCCCTGGTGGCGGGACTGAGCAGTTTCCTGGCCTGCCTCAACGTCTACTTCCGCGACACCGAGCACCTCATCTCCATCCTCCTCCTGGCCTGGTTCTTCATGACCCCGATCATGTACCCCCTGGAGCGGGCCCTGGGCAGCCTCTCCCCGGCGCTCTTCAGCCTCTACTGCCTCAACCCCATGGTGGCGGTGGTCTCCCTCTACCGTTTCGTCTTCCTGGGCACGGCGCCGCCGGCCGCGGCCGGATTCTATATCTCCATGGCCGTCTGCCTGCTGACGATGGTCCTGGGGACGGCCTTCTTCCTCCGCCGCGAACCTTACTTCGCCGACGAGCTGTAGGATGAGTTCGATACGGGTCACGGAAATGAGCAAAAAATTCCGGCTCCGCCACGCCCGCGGCGAGTCGCAGGAAAAGGCCCTGTTCCGCCGGCTCCTGCGCCGGGAGAGCCGCGACGATTTCTGGGCCCTGCGGGACGTCTCCTTCTCCGTCGACCCCGGGGAGACGGTGGGCGTGATCGGGCCCAACGGCTCGGGGAAGTCCACCCTTCTCTCCATCCTGGCCCGGACCATGGTCCCCACCCGGGGGACGGTCGCGACGGCGGGGACGGTGAGCAGCCTCCTCGAACTGGGGGCGGGGTTCCACCCCTACCTGACCGGGCGCGAGAACATCTTCCTCAACGGCTCCATCCTGGGCATGTCCCAGAAGACCGTGGCCGAGCGCTTCCGCGGGATCGTCGAGTTTTCCGAGCTGGGCGAATTCATCGACAGCCCCCTGCGCTCCTACTCCTCGGGCATGGCGGTCCGCCTCGGGTTCTCCGTCGCCGCCGCCGCCGACCCCGACATCCTCCTGGTCGACGAGGTCCTGGCGGTGGGCGACGAATCCTTCCAGAAGAAAAGCGGCCGCAAGATGCGGGAGTTCAAGGAAGCCGGGAAGACCATCGTCGTCGTCTCCCACGACATGAACATGATCCGCTCCTTCTGCGACCGGGTCGTCTACCTCCGGCAGGGACGGGTCGTCTTCGACGGCCCCACGGGCGACGCCGTCGGGACCTACATCCGCGACGTCCAGGCCCACCTGGCCCAGGGGGGCGAGGGGCTCAAGGTCCGGCACGAGTGGGGCGACCGGCGCGTCGAGATCGACGGCGTCGAGATCACCGACGGCCGGGGCCGCTCCGAGCTGGAACTGGAGGGGGGGGGCGACCTGATCGTCACCGTGGCCTTCACGGCCCGCGAGCCCGTGAAGGACCCCGTCTTCGGGTTCGCCATCCACGACCTCGACCACACCCTCTGCTTCGGGAGCAACACCCAGATGGCGGATTTTCACATCCCCGCGATCGCGGGCTCGGGAAAGGTCAGGTTCCGGCTCCGTTCCCTGCCCCTGCTCACGGGCCGGTTCCTCCTCTCCCTCTCCATCCATTCCCAGGACCATTTGACCAGCTACCACCGCCGGGAGTTCTATTACCCCCTGTCGGTGGTGGCGGCCGGCGAGGGCGCCGGGATCTTCGGCGTGCCCGTGGAGTGGGAATTCCTGCCCCAGCCCGAGCCGGAACACCAAGGGAGTTGACGCGCATGTCCGTAGATGTCGGAACTTCGGGAATCGACGTCGAGGCGATCATGGCCGAGATCCGCGAGCGGATCGCGGCCCGCAGGGCCTCGGGGGAGTACGAAGCCTACAACCTCGCCGCCGCCCGGGCGCTGGAGATGGACAACATCCGTCTCGACCACGAGAACCTGGTCTCCTGCCTCCCCGACCTCTGGCGGGCCTCCAACGTCGACCTCGGCGATTTCCCCATCCCGGTCAAGACCCCGGTCCTGGGGGCGGCGGCGGTGCTCCTGAAAAAGATCATCTGGAAGCTGCTCAAGTTCTACACCTTCCGCCTCTTCTCCCAGCAGAAGGAGTTCAACGCCCGCTCCACCGTCCTCATCCAGGCGATGGTTTTGCGCTACGAGCAGAAGCTGGCCGCGCTGGAGGCGGAGATCGCGCGTTTGCGGGAGGAGGGGGCGAGCGGATGCCCGGGCCCCTCTCGATAGGTTTCGTCTGTCCCCGCTACCGGGCCCGGGCGGCCGGGGGGGCGGAAAGCCTGGTCCGGGGCTGGGCCGAGCGCCTGGCGGCCCGGGGGCACTCCTGCGAGGTGCTCACCTCCCGGGCCCGGGACACGGTCACCTGGGCCAACGAGCTCCCGGGGGGGACGGAGACCCTCGACGGGGTGACGGTCCGCCGCTTCGACCTGGTCTACTCCCCCCCGCCGCCGGGGAAGTGCCCGGCGCCGGCGAACCTCCTGGTCAACCCCGACAGCCCGGACCTGACCGAGTTCATCGCCCGCCACCGGGAGCGCTACGACTGCCTCGTCTTCGCCCCCTACCTCTTCGGCCCCACCACCCACGGGATCGCCGCCGCCGGCGGACGCTCCATCCTCGTCCCCTGCCTGCACGACGAACCCGGGGCCTACCTGCCCGGCGTCCGCGAACTCTTCCGCCGGGCGGGCGCGGTCTTCTTCAACAGCGAACCGGAAAAAGCCTTCGCCGCCTCCCTGGTCCCCTTCGACCCCGAACGCTCCCCGGTCGTGGGGCTGGGGGTGGAGCCGCCGGCGACGATCTCCGGCGACGGGTTGCGGGAGCGCCACGGGATCGAGCGGCCGTTCGTCCTCTATGCCGGCCGCCGGGAGTCGGGCAAGGGGATCCCCCTGCTCATGGAGTACTTCCGGATCTTCCGGGCCCACCGCCGCCGCGACCTCCTCCTGGCCCTGGTCGGGTCCGGGGAGGTGGAGATCCCGCCCGCCGACCGGGAGTTCGTCCGGGACCTGGGCTACCTCCCCGAGGAGGAGAAGTGGGGGGCCTACGCGGCGGCCGAGGTCTTCTGCCACCCCTCCACCTACGAGAGTTTCTCCATCGTCCTCCTGGAGGCCTGGGCGGCGGGGACCCCGGCCCTGGTCAACGGCCGCTGCCCCGTGACCCTCGACCACTGCCGCCGCTCGGGCGGGGGCCTCTATTTCCGGGATTATTTCGAGTTCGAGCAGGCCCTCCTCTACCTGCTCGAACGCCCCGAAACCGCCGGGCGGATGGGGGCCGCCGGACGGGAGTACGTCCGGGCCCGCTACCGCTGGGAGCCCCTCCTGGAGAAACTGGAGGCCGCGCTGCGGGAGTTCGTCGACCGGCGGCGGGGAGGCGGGAAATGAGCGCGGTCCGGCCGCCCATCCACCAGGTCCTGGCCGGCCTCATGCCCGGGGACGGCATCAGCAACCACGCCCTGCTCCTGCGCCGGACCTTCCGGGAGTGGGGCCACGAGTCCGAGATCTTCGTCAACCCCGCCCACATCCACCCCGGGGCCCGCGACCTCTGCCGCCCCCTGGAGGAGCACCGCCGCTTCAGCGCCCCCGGCCATATCTGCCTCTACCACTTCGGGATCGGCGACCTCGCCACCGACTACTTCCTCTCCGTCCCCGACCGCAGGATGATCGTCTACCACAACATCACCCCTCCCGACCTCTTCGACATCATCCTCCCCGAAACCGCCCTCTACCTCCGGGAGGGGCGGAGCCAGCTGGCGCGGCTCGCCCCCCGGGTCGAACTGGCCCTGACCATCTCCGAGTTCAACCGCCGCGAGCTGCGGGAAGCCGGGTTTGCGGCCACGGCCCTCGTCCCCCTCGCCATCGGCTGGGACGCGCTCGACGGCGAGCCCGACCCGGCGGTGGAGCGGCGCTGGGGGAGCCGGGACGACGACCTGCTCTTCGTGGGCCGGATCGCCCCCAACAAGCGTTTCGAGGACCTGCTCCTCGTCTTCCACTACTACCGGCGGTTCGTGAAGCCGGGGGCCCGGCTCTTCCTGGTCGGGGACGACGCCAGCACCGGTCCCTACCGCCGGCACCTGGACGAAATGGCGGCCGCCCTCGGCCTCGAAGGCGTCGTCTTCGCCGGCCACGCCACCCACGCCGAGCTCCTGGGCTACTACCGCCTGGGCCGGGTCTTCGTCTGCATGAGCGAGCACGAGGGCTACTGCGTTCCCCCCCTGGAAGCCATGCGCTTCGGCATCCCCGTGATCGCCTACGACGCCGGGGCCGTGGGAGAGACCATGGGCGGCGGGGGGATCCTGGTGGACCGGAAAGACCCGGCCGAGATCGCCGAACTGGCGGGGCTGCTGGTCGACGACGCCGGCCTGCGGGAGCGGGTGACCGCCGCCGGGCGGCGGCGCGTGGCGGAACTGCGGGCCCTCCCGGTGGAGGAACGGCTGCGGCGGGAACTCGAACCCTGGCTGGGGGAACGATGAACGCCGGCGCCTTCGGCATCCTCTGGCGCCGGCGCCACCTGCTCGGCGCCCTGGCCAAGCGCGACCTGCTCGGGCGCTACCGCGGGTCCGCCCTGGGGCTCCTCTGGGCCCTGGCCGAGCCCCTGGCCCTGCTCGGGATCTACACCCTGGTCTTCGGGGTCATGATCGGGCTCGGCCGGGAAAACGGGATCGGGTCCTACGCCCTCTCGGTCTTCTGCGCCATCCTCATCTGGCTCGCCTTCAGCGAGGCCGTCAACCGCTCCACCACCGTCATCTGGGAGAACCCCAGCCTGGTCAAGAAGGTCATCTTCCCCCACGAGGTCCTGCCCCTAAAGGTGGTGATCGCCGGGATCGCCAACCAGCTCCCCGGCTTCTGCATCCTCCTGGCGGCCGTCGCCGCCTTCCAGGGCACGGCCCACTGGAGCTGGGCCTGGATCCCCCTGCTCCTGCTCCCCCTCTTCCTCTGCACCGCCGGGGTCGCCTTCTTCGTGGCCGGCCTGGGGCCGGTCATCCGCGACATCCGCCAGTTCGCCTCCCTGGCCACCCTCTGCTGGATGTTCCTGACCCCGATCTTCTACCCGGAATCGGTCTTCAGGGGGAGGTGGGCCCTCTGGCTCCTGCTCAACCCCCTGGCCGCCCTCATCCACAACTTCCGGGCAGCGATCCTGGGCGGGAAGGCGCCCGATTGGGGCATGTTCGTCTACACCCTGGCCCTGGGCCTGCTCCTCTACCGGGCCGGGTTCGCCTTCTTCAAAAAAGCCGAACGGGTGTTCGCCGACCTGGTCTGAGCATGAACGGATCCATCTCCATCCGCGGGGTTTCCAAGTCCTTCCCGGTGGTCGAGCGGCCGCTGCGGCGGCTGAAGAACGTCCTCGCCGGGGGGAAGCGGGGGAGCGGCCGGGAGTTCTGGGCGCTGCGGAACGTCGACCTCGAGATCGCGCCGGGCACGACCCTGGGCATCCTCGGCCAGAACGGATCGGGGAAGAGTACGCTCCTGCAGCTCATGGCCGGGATCATGCACCCCACCCTGGGCCGGGTCTCGGCCGCGGGCCGGATCTCCACCCTGCTCGAACTCGGAGCCGGCTTCGACCCCGACTTCACCGGCCGCGAAAACGTGCGCATGAGCGGCCATATCCTGGGTTTCTCCTCCCGCGAGATCGAAGCGCGACTGGCCGAGATCGTGGAGTTCGCCGAGCTCGGGGACTTCATCGACCGCCCTACCCGGACCTACTCCAGCGGCATGTACGTGCGCCTGGCCTTCTCCGCCGCCGTCAGCCTCGACCCCGACATCCTCCTGGTCGACGAGGTCCTGGCGGTGGGCGACACCTACTTTCAGCACAAGTGCGTCCGCAAGATCCGGCAGTTTCAGGAAGAGGGCCGGACCATCGTCTACGTCACCCACGACATCGAGAGCATGCGCAACGTCTGCGACCGGGCGGTGATCGTCGACTACTCCCGGCTCATCGCCGACGGGCCGGCCGACGAGACGGCCAAGCGTTACATGGCCCTGATCGACCGCCGCGAGAAACTGGCCGGGGGGGAGAACGGGGACCCGGGGCCGCTCCGCGAGCAGGCGCGCAAGGCCATCAGCGACTACAGCCGCTACGGGGAGCGCGAAGCCGAGATCGTCGAGATCGCCGTCCTCGGCGGGGACGGGGCGGCGACGGAAACCTTCGCCGCCGGGGACGCGATGACGATCCGGTTCCGGGTCCGCTTCCACCGGGACGTGCCCCGGTTCGTGCTCGGCGTCATCGTCCGCAACCAGTGGGGGAGCGACGTCTTCGGGACCAACAACCACTGGCAGGGCCAGCCCCTGGCCGATTTCCGGGCCGGGGAATCGGCCCTGGTCGAGTTCCGGCTCCCGGCCGCCTTCGCTTCGGGTTCGTACTCCCTCAACCCCGCCGCCTCCTCGCACCTGCGGGGCGACGAGTACCGGATCCTGGACTGGATCAACAACGCGGCGCTCTTCCGCGTCCGCAACCCCCGCCGGCTCGCCGGGTACGCCGAGATCCCCTGCAAGATTACGGTTGAAAAATGCGGGCCCCGCGAGTAGGTTCGGGCCCCGCGCGGAAATCATTCACCAAGGAGTACCGCTCTTGAAAATACTCGTCACCGGCGGAGCCGGGTTTATCGGAAGTTTCATCGTCGACGCCCTGGTCCGGGAAGGGCACCGGGTCCGCATCTTCGACAACATCGAGCCCCAGGTCCACCCCGGGGGCAAGGCCCCCGACTACCTCAACCCCGAGGCGGAGTTCGTCCGGGCCGACGTCCGCGACTACGAGGCCCTGGCCCGGGCGGTCGAGGACGTCGAGATCGTTTTTCACGAGGCGGCCATGGTCGGGGTGGGACAGTCCATGTACCAGATCTCCCGCTACATGGAGGTCAACACCCTGGGCACGGCCAACCTCCTCGACATCCTGGTCAACCGGCCCAACCGCGTCCGGAAGCTGATCGTGCCCAGTTCCATGAGCACCTACGGGGAAGGCGCCTACCGGTGCGCGGCCTGCGGCATCGTCTCCCCTCCCCTGCGCACCGAGGAACAGATGGCCTCGGGCGACTGGGAAGTCCACTGCCCCGTCTGCGGGGCCGTCGCCGTCCCCGTCCCCACCCCCGAAACCAAGCTCCAGGAGATCAACTCCATCTACGCCCTGGCCAAGAAGGACCAGGAAGAGATGGTCCTCAACATCGGCGTCACCTACCGGATCCCGGTGGTGGCCCTGCGCTACTTCAACGTCTTCGGGCCGCGGCAGTCCCTCTCCAACCCCTACACCGGGGTGGCGGCCATCTTCATGAGCCGGCTCAAGAACGACCACCCCCCGGTCGTCTTCGAGGACGGCCTGCAGAGCCGCGACTTCATCTCCGTGCACGACATCGCCCGGGCCAACCTGATGGTGATGAACGACGACCGGGCCGACTACGGCGTCTTCAACGTGGGCGCCGGGCGGCAGATCACCGTCCGCGGGATCGCCGAGACCCTGGCCCGGGTCATGGACGTCGACATCGAACCGCAGATCCTCAACAAGTTCCGCAAGGGCGACGTCCGCCACTGTTTCTCCGACATCTCCAAGCTCAAAGACGCCATCGGGTTCGAACCCGCCGTCTCCCTCGAGGACGGGATGCGGGAGCTGGTGGAATGGAGCGGATCGGTCGCGGCCGACGACATGGTCGACCGGGCCACCCGGGAACTCGAGGAAAAGGGCCTGGTCGGCTGAACCGGTCCCGGGGGGCGAAGAGACCGCGGGGCCGCGGAGGAGGAGCGAGCCATGAAACTGAGCAGTCCGGAATTCGCCGACGGGGGGAGGATCCCCGTCCGCTACACCTGCGACGGCGAAAACGTCAACCCCCCCTTGGCCGTGGCGGAAGTCCCGGCGGAGGCGGTGGAGCTGGCCCTGATCGTGGACGATCCCGACGCGGTCGGGGGCAGGACCTTCGTCCACTGGGTGGTCTCCGGGATCCCCGTCGTCGACCGGATCGAGGCCGACAGCGTCCCCGGGCACGAGGGGGCGACCTCCTTCGGCCGCCCCGGTTACGGCGGCCCCTGCCCGCCCTCGGGCACCCACCGTTATTTTTTCAAGCTCTACGCCCTCGACCGCCGGCTCGAGCCGGGGTCCGCGCCGGACAAGGCCGGGCTTTCGACGGCCATGCGCGGGCACGTTCTCGCCGAAGCCGCGCTGGTCGGGCTCTACTCCCGCCCCGGCCGCGGCTGAGCCCCGCCGCGGACCGTCCCGCGCTCGACGTTTTCGCGGCCTCCCGCCGCCCCCGGCCCGGACCGGGGGGAAGGCGGGGCGAAAAAAGTCAATCAATGGGGGATTCCCATCATTCCCCCTTTCCCCGGCTGGCGCCGATAATAACGGCGACTTCAAGGGAGGTTGGCTTATGAAATCGAATCCGTTCTTGCACCGGGTTATTTCCATCAATTCCGTTTTTCACCGCGAACCGCGAGGTGTACGCATGATGACCGTCCGCACCGCCGGTACCGTCTTGGCGATAACCCTGCTGCTGCTGGTTCCCGCCGCACTCTGGAGCCAGAACCAGTACTTCTACCTGGTGGCCGACAGCGGCGGAGGCCCTCCCGGCAACGACCTGCTCACCCTCATCGACGTGCTCAACCCGGGGAGCGAAACCCCGATCGGGTCCGGGGTCGGGACCTTCACCATGGAGGGCGCGGCCCGCTACCCCGGCGCCGGGTTCTCCAGCCAGACTCTCTACGGGACCACGGCCGACCGGCTCTACATCGTCAACCGCGTCACCGGGGTGGGTTCCGCCCTTCCCTCTTCCTACGGGTCCGGCCCCGGGCCCCTGGGCGTCATCGCCTTCGACGACGTCGACGGCGCCGCCTTCGACAACACCACCGACCCCCCCATCATGTACGCCAACGTCCGGCGGGAATCGGGGGGCAATCCGGCCGATCTGCTCATCCGGCTCAACTACGCCACCGGGGCCCACGTCGCCGCCGCCTGGGGATCCGGGACCGACTACCTGGTCATCGAGGATCAGGGACCTTCTCTCAACGACATCGACGACATCGCCATCCGCTCCGACGGGGTCATGTACGCCATCAACAACAACAGCGGGAGCGAGGACCGTCTGGTCATTCTCGACCCCGCCACCGGCGGCACCACCGACGTGGGGCGCCTGCGCCGCAGCGACGATTCCGAGGACGTCGACGACATGGAGGGCCTCGACTTCGACTGCAACGGCACCCTCTGGGGGGTGACCGGCCAGAATTCGTCCGAATCCGACCAGCGCAACCGGATCTGGATGTTCCAGACCGACATCGGCGGCGACCCCACCCGCTACGTCACCGAAATCGACCACATGACCCACGGGTCCGACTACGAGAGCATCGTCGGCTGCGTCGAGATCTCCATCTCCCCCACCCCCTCGCCTTCCCCCGAGGTCCCGACCCCGAGCGTCACCCCCACGGCCGTTCCCTCCCCCACCCCGGGGCTGAGCGGGATCTGCCTGAGAACCGGGCATTCCACGCTTTCCATCGGGGCCACCAGCGCCACCAGCTTCGTCAACACCGGCCTGGAGCTGAGCCTCTGGACCCCCGACACCACCGCCGTCGCCGTCTTCTCCTCCTACGACTGCGACACCGGCTTCTCCACCGAGCCCCAGACCGGTTACTGGGACCTGCGCATGGACAACACCTGGTCCAGCCAGACCCTGGGCCGCTACCTCAGCGGCATCGAGGACCTGGGCCTGGGCGGCGTCGTCCACATCTTCGAAAACGTCGCCCCCGGCACCCATACCTTCCGGCTCCGCCAGAAGACCGACGGATCGGTCGAGCCCCAGATCGCCACCCGCAACGCCGACATGGTCGCCTTCGCCCTCACGGTCGAGGACGGATCGGCCGAATTCAACTACGGGACCGGCGTCCTCGACGCCGTCGGGGACACCACCAGCAGCACTTCCTTCGAGGACGTGGACGGCCTCGCCTGCACCGTCACCCTCGACATCCCCGGGAAGATCCTGGTCTCCTGCGCCCTCAACGGCGAATCGACCGGCGGCAGCGGCGACCGGGTCTGCTTCTGGCGGCTGCAGGTCGACGGGACCACGGTCGGGGTCGACCAGGAGCACCGCAAGCTCAGCGGCACCAACGACCTCGGGTCCATTCTCCTGCAGGGCCTGACCGAGAACCTCTGCGCAGGAACCTACACCGTCACCGTGCAGCACATGACCAACGACGCCGCCAAGCCCCTGCGGACCATGAACGCGACCCTGATCGCCGTCGGGCTCAGCACCGCCGACGCCGGCGGCCTGGAACTGCCGGCGGCGCTGACGGCTTCATCCACCTTCAACGACACCACCTCCACCTCCCTGGTCGACGCCGCCACCTCCGAGGTGCGGCTCAACCTGCAGACCGACAGCGACATCTTCGTCGCCTCCACCCTCGCTTCCCACGGGATCTACGACGGGGCCCCGGGCGACCGTTACGGCTCCTTCGACCTCACCCTCGACGGCAGCCCGGTCTCGGAGACGATCAGCCGTTTCTTCGAGGAGACCGGGGACCACTCCGCCGGCGGCATCTTCGGCATCGGCTCCGACTTCACCGCCGACACCCACACCGGCTACATCCGCTTCGCCACCAACAACCCCAACCGGGGGATCACGGTGCACGACCTGGCCGTCGTCCTTCTCGGTTCCTGCGGGAACCCGGGGCAGCCTCCCTGCGCCACCTCGACGCCGACCCCGACGCCCA
Source organism: bacterium (assembly GCA_035380285.1). NCBI lineage: Bacteria > bacterium. The sequence goes on from DAOSXE010000029.1 coordinate 27,502, forward strand.
GCGCCACTCCCACGCCCACGGCCTCGCCTTCCGCCACCCCCAGCACGACCCCTCCGCCGACGGCCACGCCCACACCTACGACCACGCCTTCGCCGACCCCGACCTCCACGCCTTCGGCGACTCCCACCCCCAGCGTCACCCCCACCCCTTCCGTCACCCCCACGGCTTCAATCACCCCCACACCCTCCGTTACCCCCACTCCGTCGGTGACGCCGACTCCCTCGGTCACGCCCACGCCTTCGGCCACGCCCAGCGTCACCCCCACGCCCTCGGTCACCCCCACGGCTTCCATCACTCCCACTCCCAGTGTTACCCCCACTCCGTCGGTGACGCCCACGCCGTCGGTGACGCCCACGCCGTCGGTCACGCCCACGCCCAGCGTCACCCCCACCTCCTCGGTCACCCCCACCCCATCGGTCACGCCCACGCCTTCCGTAACGCCGACGCCCAGCGTCACTCCCACGCCCTCGGTCACACCCACGCCGTCGGTTACCCCCACGCCCTCCGTCACCCCGACGCCGTCGGTTACCCCCACCCCTTCGGCGACTCCCACCCCCAGCGTCACCCCCACGCCCTCGGTCACTCCCACCCCGTCCGTCACCCCCACTCCCAGCGCGACTCCGACACCGAGCGTCACTCCCACCCCCCCCTTGCCCCCCACGCCCCCCGCCCCGCCCCCCCCCC
>DAOSXE010000030.1 GCA_035380285.1 bacterium
CCAGGTCCAGGTCGTCGTCGCCCTCCTCGTAGCGGCCGTAGGCCAGGGAGCCGGTCAACCCCAGCCGTTCCCAAGGCACTTCCAGCACTTCGGAAGCGGCCCGGGCGGCGCGCGCGACCCAGGGGTACATTCCGGAGCAGACTTCCAGCGAATGGTGGGGATCGAAATACCCCAGAAACTCGTCGAGCCGGAAGGGCATCTCGTATTCGACGAAGACGGGGCGTTCGACCGCGGGATCGAGGGAAGGGTCGATCTCGCCGTGACGGCGGATCTGCTCGGGGTGCCCGACGTAGATGTACTCCTCGCCCTTCTTCTTTTTGGTGGTGCAGCCGTAGGGGCGCCCGAAGACGTCCACGGTTCCCCCCTCCTCGGGATAATAGATGATCTTGCCGTAGAGGCCGCCGGCGGGGTGGCAATAACCTTCGGTAAAGACGAATGAACCGTCCCGGCGCAGGAAATAAAGGGAATCGGTGGCCTTCCCTCCCAATTCCTCGATCGGCCGCAGAAAGTCTTTGAGCATTTGTTCGAAAGTATACTTCATTCCTGCTCCTGTTCTCCCGGTTCCACCGGGGAATCCATCGTCTCCCGGGGCCCGGAGCTCAATCCCGGACGCGGGAGATATCCGCACTGTGAGTGACGAGAAGGGCTTCGTAGCTTTTTCGAGGGGTCCATACGCCCACCCGGCGGCCGCGGAAGCGCAAGCGGTCTCCGTTGAAATATTCTCCCCGCAGGGAGCCGTCATACACGATCAGGTTCATGGGGTTCGAAGGCGAACCGCCGAGCGCGAGCGAGTCGAGGGAGAGGATCGGAGGCATATAGATGGAATGGGTGTCGTCGGCTACGGTCCCCTCCCCCTCCACATTTTCCTCCAGGACCTCCATCCGGCATTCCCGCAGGGGAATCTCTTCGTCCCGGGCGTAATTGAAGAACGAACAGATCATCACGCCCTTCCAGAAAAAACGGATCGGCCACAGCTTCCCGAACTCGAAGACCCGGTTGTCCCGGTTCCGGGTATGTTCCCGGATCAGTTCCAGGACCCGACGGTTGGCTTCCAAGGTCCCGTACCAGACCAGGTCGACGTCTTCGTCCTCTTCCTGGAATTTACCGTAGCAGGAGGACCCGGTCACGCCCAGGTCGGAAACCGGAACCGAAAAACCTCGGGCCAGATCGGTGACGACGGCTTTCATCCGGGGAAACACCTCCATGGCCGTAGCCAGGGAACGGCGATGTTCGAAAACACCGACAAAATCCGCCAGGGGCAGTTCGACATGGTATTCGGCGTACATCGGCCGCGGGGCCGCCGGATCCAGACCCGGGGTCAATTCGTACTGGAGAGAGAGCTGTTCCTCGTGGGGGATGAGTTCGGTCTTCCCGTCGACGACGCGTTTGTAGCTGCTTCGGAAACGGCGCCCGAAGATATCCACGCCGCCGGCGGGATCGGGCTGAAGCATGATCTTGCCGGTCATGCCCCCTTCGGGATGACAGTAACCTTCGGTGAAGGCGAAGGATCCGTCGCGCCGAAGAAAATACAGGGCGTCGAGAACGCCGCGGTCCAGACAGGAGAGCGGACTGATAAACCGCTTGATCATCTCCTCGTATAGTTCAACCATCGTTCGATATCCTTCCTGCATACCGGGGTCGCGAACCCGGCTGGTACGGGGAGCCAGATCGGCCTGCCCCGGGCGAGCGTTGCATACTATGACAGCATGCTTCCCCAGTCAATCCCGAAATCCGTTGACAAGGGCCGTCGCCGTCCGGAGACACGCGGCGGCCGTATCCGGGCGGCGCCGGGACCCGCTTCAGCGGGCGCGGCCCGGGGAGGCCGCCGCCCGGCCTACCAGCCAGGCCACGCCGAAGGTGACGGCGACGCCGGCCAGCGCGGCCATGACGGTGGAGAGGAACTCTCCCTCGACGCAAAGAACGCGATAGTCGGGAAAGGGGGCGGCGAAGGACGGGGCGGCGGCGTGGAGAAAGCGATAGCGATCCGCCACCCATTCCAGTCCGTCGGGAAGCCCGGAAGCGAAGGGGCTGAGCAGCAGGGCCACCAGGACCGCCGCGCCCAGGGGAACGGCGAGCCGGCGCCCGGCGCCGGCTCGGGCGGGAACTGAAGCCCGCAGGAAGAGGCAGCAGCCGACGGTGATGGCGGCTTCGCCCACGCCGATCAAGGCGTGCGTGCCCGCCATGGCTGACGCCACCGTCCCAAACCCGATGACCCCGGCCAGGGAGAGCTCCGCCGCGACCGCCAGCGAAGCCAGCACGACCGAAAGCCAGGAAGCCCCCGCCAGGGCGACGTAGCGGCGAACCGGGCCCGGGGAAGACCCGGCGGCGGCGGAGGCGAGGACGCCGCCCAGACCCGCCCCGATCAGAGCCATGTTGAAGACGTTGGCGCCGAGAACGCTCAATCCTCCGTCGGAAAAAACCAGGCACTGGACGGAAACCACCACCGCCAAAGAGAGTATCCCGAAGGGGATCCCGAGCAGGGATGCCGCCAGGACACCTCCCAGAAGGTGCCCGGAGGTGCCCCCGGAAATGGGGAAATTAAGCATCTGGGCGGCGAATATCAAGGCGGTGACGGCGGCGAACCTCCCCGCCGTCGGGCGCCGGACGCTCCGGACCGCGGCCCAGGCGGCGCCGGCCACCCCGGAGGCGCTGAGGGCGGCGGTGACGGGACAGACCGCCCCGTGCAGCATGGCGTCGGGAATGTGCATGGCCAATCTTCTCCTTGTTTTCCGATTTCGGCTCCGCCCTTCGCGGCGCGCACGGAAGACGGAGTGTTTTTCAGTATAGCCGAACACCCCGGAACCCGCAACCGCGCCGAGTCGAGGAAGGAGAAAGGCATCTTGCTTTTGCGCATCCGCGGCGGGCGTGTTAGAATTCCCCGAAACGAGGGTCCCGACTTGTCCAAGATCCTGATAGTCGACGACAACCGCGACGAGCGGCGGATGATCGAACTGATCATCCAACAATATTCCAACCACGAAACCGTCTTCGCCGAAAACGGCGTCCAGGCGGTGGAGGCGGCGCCCGGCACCGATCTCATTCTCATGGACGTGATGATGCCCGGCGAAGACGGCGTCGCGGTTTTCCAACGCCTGCGCCGGGACCGGAAAACGGCGTCGATCCCGGTGGTATTCATGTCGGCCTACCCGGACTCCCTCAAGGAGCGGCTCTCCCCCGAGCATGCCGAAAAGATCGAATGCCTCTCCAAACCCATCAACCCGGACAAGCTGGTAACCCGCATCAACCAGGCCCTGGATCAGACCAGGGCCCACAGCCAGCTGCTGGCCCAGAACTTTTCCGCGACGGAACAGCTCACCATCCTCCTGACCGCCATCGAACAGACCGGCGACGGCATCACGCTCACCGACAAGGACCGGAACTGGCTCTTCATCAACCAGGCCGAAGTGGAGATGTTCGGGTATACGCTCGAAGAGTTCCAGAAACTCGATGCCGGCGACATCTACACGCCCGAGAGCTACCGGAAACTGATGGAGGAGGCCATCCCCCGGATAAGCCGGGAAGGCCACTGGGAAGGGGAACTGACCGCCACCCGCAAAGAGGGGCTGCGGTTCCCGGTCCTGGTCAGCCTCTCCCTGCTGACCGACAACTCCGGCAAGTTCCTGGGGATCATCGGCATCACCAAGGACATCAGCGTCCTGAAAAACGCCTACGCGGAACTTCAGGAAGCCCAGGAAGCCCTGGTGCGGTCGGAGCGTCTGAACGCCCTGGGGGAGATGGTCGAGGGGATCGCCCACGAGTTCAACAACATCCTGGCCAACATCCTCGGCAACACCCAGCTGCTGCTTCAGTCGGAGCGCGAGCCCTCGATCCAGAAACGGCTGCGCAGCATCGAGCGCGCCGCCATGGCCGGCGCCGAGTCGGTGAAAAGCCTTCAGACCTTCACCCTGGGGCACCCCGAGAACATCAGCCAGGAGATCGACCTCTCCGACCTCCTCCGGGACGTGCTCAACCGCACCCGCCCCCGCTGGAGGGACATCGCTCAGAAGAAAGGCCTGACCATCACCATGACCCCGGAACTCCAACCTTCCATCGTCATCCACGGCAACCTGGAGGAACTGAGAACCGCATTCTCCCACATCGTTTTCAACGCCATCGACGCTCTCAGCCACGGGGGCAACATCGGAGTGCAGACCTGGCGCGACGGCCAGAAAGCCTACGCCCGCATCACCGACAACGGGTGCGGAATGCCCCCCCAGGTCCTGGAACGAGTCTTCGAGCCCTTCTTCACCACCGAACGGCCGTTGAAAACCGGGATGGGGATGAGCGAAACCTACGGAATCATCAAAAAACATTGCGGCAATATCTCCATCAAGAGCGAAGTCGGCCGGGGAACGACCGTCACGGTGGTTCTCCCCGTCTTCTCCCCGGAAGCGGAAACCGCCCGGGCCGGCGACGGCCCGACGACGCGGCGACAGGCTCCCGGACGCCCCCGGGAAGGACGCATCCTCCTGATCGACGACGACGAAAGCGTCCTGGGTATCCTGGAGGAAACCCTGACCCGGGCCGGCTACCGGATCGTCAGCCGCACCGACCCCAAACAGGGCCTGGAGGACGTCAAGGCCGGGTCGTTCGACCTGGTGGTCACCGATCTGGGGATGACCGGCATGAACGGCATCAGCCTGGCCAAAATGGTCCGGGAGATTTCCCCCGAAACCAAAGTGGCGCTGATCACGGGCTGGATCGACAACCTGGACGACGAGGACCCCGATCTCAAGACCCTGGACGCGGTCTGGGGAAAACCCTTCGATATCAAACATCTTCTGGCCGAATGCGACAAGCTCATCGAGCGCTAACGCCGAACACGGGAAATAAAAAACGAAGGTGAACCCTCCTTTCTGGCAAGCGATACTGGATTCGGATTTTTTCGGAAAGTGCATCGTCTTCCTGCTGTTCCTCGCCTCCATCTACTCCACCACTCTGATCGTGGGAAAAGTCTGCGATCTGCAACGGGCCCGGCGGGCCCTGCGGCGGCTGCTGAGCCTTTTCCGGCAGACCAGCCGCGCCCCCTTCCTCATCACCACCAAGGGGAACGAAGCGCTCGAACCCGCGGCCGGAATCTACCGGGCCGGGTGCCGGGAACTGACCTGGCAGCTGCAACGGAGCCGGGCGGAAAACGCCCTGAGTCGGTGGCAGTTCGAAAAAATCGAAAACGCCCTCCTCAACCGGGCCGACGAGGACTGCTCCCAGCTGCGGCGCTACCTGGCCTCCCTGAGCACCATCGCGGCGGCGGGCCCGATGGCGGGGCTGCTCGGCACCGTCTCCGGAGTGCTGTTGGCTTTTCAGGGGATGGGCGAATTCGGGTCGGCCACCATCGCCGCGGTGGCCCCGGGTATTTCGGGGGCCCTGATCACCACGGTCTTCGGCCTGATCGTGGCCCTGCCGGCGTTGATCGCCTTCAACCTCATCAACAAGGGGTTGGACAACTACCGGGTCGAGCTCTACCGCTTCGCCGAGGTGTTCATGCGGGCGGTGGAGACGCACTACCCGGTGCTGGAGCCGCTGGAAGCCCCCCGGGGGGGCGCGGAGGCGGAATGATCCGACGACCGGAACCGACGAAGACGGGCCTGGCCGAGATCAATATGCTCAACCTCGTCGACGTCATGCTGGTCCTGCTTATCATCTTCATTCTGGTCGCCCCGATCATGGAACACGGAATCGACGTCCGTCTCCCCTCGTCTTCGCCGTCGAGCATCCAGCCCACGGGCGAAACCCTCACCGTCAGCATCGCGCCCCCGGGCCGGATCTACCTGGACGACCGGAGGGTGACCATCGACGAACTCAAGGAGACCCTGGCCCGCGCGGCCGCGGTCAACCCCCAGACCCCGGTCACCCTCCGCGGCGACGAAAAACTCGATTACGGACTGGTGGTTACGGTTCTCGACGGGATCAAGAGCAGCGGAATTTCCCGGATCGGCATCGCCACGGTGCCGGCGGGGGGGAAGAGGTAACCGGGGCGGCCGGGCCCCCGGGGTGGGCCCCGGAAGGGTCCGGCGGGATCGACTGATGAAGAACGGCAGGTATGTGCGCATCCTTCTCTTTCTGGTCGTCCCCGCCCATATTCTTCTGTTCGTCCTCTTCGTGATCGCGGGCGGCGCCGACGACGACGATTTTCTGGAGAGCACGGTGACGGGGGTGGAGCTGGTGGACGTTCCCTCCGCCCCCCCGGAGGCCGACGCGCCGGTCACGCTTCCCGAAAAACCGCCCGAGGAACCGGAACCGGAAGCGGAACCCGAACCCGAACCCGCCCTCAAACCCCAACCGGTCGTGAGAAAGCTTCCGGCGGCGGATTCGGGCCCCATCGAACCCCGTCTGGAGGAACGACTGAAGCAGCGCCTGGCGGGAGTGACGGCGCCGGCCGCCGCCGCCCGGCCCGTCTCCTCCGGGAGCGCCGCCGTCCAGACGGGAACCTGGTACCATACGTACATCCAGCAGCGGATGTACAGCCTCTGGAAACAACCGTCGCGGTCGCTGGTCAAGCAGCCCCGGGCGACGGCGGTGGTCTCCTTCCGGGTCTACCGGGACGGCCACATCGAAAACATCAGGATCTCCCGCTCGTCGGGGAGCAGGGTCATGGACGATTCCGTCCTCGAAGCCGTCCGCCTGGCCGACCCGCTGATTCCTCCCACCGGGCAGGAGAAACGCTACGAGGAATACGAACTGCTCTTCGAACTCAAGGAATAGCCGGGCATCAGCCCCGGCGTTTCATTCCGGCCTTCTCCAGAATCCAGATCAGGGGGCACCAATCGGTAAAAGCCGATTGGAGCAGGTTGAGCCCGACGAAGGCGGTGAACCACAGCCAGTTGGGGTTCACCCATACCGCCAGGGCCGTGCCGGCCAGAATGAAGAATCCGGCGACTCCCCGCAGACATCTCTCGATCATGATTTCTCCTCGGTTCGGTTTCCCGGCCCCCCGGAGGTTTCCCCTCAGAAACCGTAACGGGCGGCCAGGTAAACGTTGCTGTCCTGAGCGAACTGGCCGAAGAACGTCCAATCGTCCTCCCCCCAGAAAACGTTGGCCCCGGCCTCGGCGGTCCAGTGGTCGTCGAAACGGTAGCTGACGTTGGGGCGCAGGTAGAAATCCCGGTCGGAGGGGGAACAGTACCCGAAGAAGGAGAGAACCAGGTTCTGTCGGAGCAGGCGCCAGGTCAGTCTCAGGGTGAGGACGTGCCGGGCCTCGTCCCGGGGGTGCTCGCCGGGGGGGAGGACTTCGCGGTAGCGGTCGTAGTTGAGCAGAACCTCCAGGTAGTACTGGGCGGCGGCGTTGAAGTCGGCGAACAACTCCTGTTCGTATCCGGCGAGGAAACGCAGTTCGCCGTTTTTCACCAGCGGATCGGAACCGGAGGCGTCGTCGCGGGAATCGTACCAGCCGCACTCCAGGTTGCCGATCCCGGGACCGACGGGTCCGCGGCCGCTGAGACCGTACACCGACAACCGGGGAAACGTCCACTCCCCGGAGCCGGGGTCGAAACCGGCCGGGCTCTTCCAGAACCCGTAGTAGCCGTACGCGGCCAGTTCGTAACCTCCGAAAGTCCGGTAGAGCCGGGCCGACGCCTCGGCGTCCGTGAACCAGGTCTGGGGCCGTTCGGTCCGGAGCACGGCATCGCGGCCGGCGATACGGTCCAGGAGCGGGTTGAAGTACGAAAGCCTGCTCCCGTCGATATAGCGGTCGGCGTTGAAGCAGGGGGCATAGACCAGGTCCAGGTTGGCCGCCGGGCTGAAGAACGAAGCCACGACCGCGTCCGAGGGGGCTTTCAGATATTCGACGTCCCGGCCGATAAAGAACGACTGCCAGTCCTTGGGGAAAAGATCGTTGATGAAGAGGAGGTCGCCGGTGCCCCAGGTGATGATCTGCCGCCCGATCTTGAGGTCGACGAAGGGGAGCGGGGTCAGGGCCACGCGGGCTTCCCTGAGGTCGAACCAGCCCCGCCCGGTAGCCAGATCGACGGTTTCATGGTCGTAGACCGGATCGTACAGCAGGTCGGCCCGGATGCGGGCGGACCAGTCGCGCCAGGCTTTTTCCGCTTCCCCCTGCACCCGGAACTCGCCCAGGGACATGTCTTTTTCGTAAGGATCGTTCTGCGTGCGAACGCCGACCCGGGCATCCGCGAAACCGGAAAAATCGAAGGGGATCGACCACGTTCCCCCTTCCCCGTCCGCTGACGCCTCGGCGGCGCCCGAAGTTCCCGTCCCCAGCCCCGCCGGGAGCGAAGGCTCCGACGCTCCTCCCAACCCGACGGGGAGCGAGGGCTCCGACGCCCCGCCCAAGCCGGCGGGAAGCGTGGGTTCGGAACGCCCCGCCGCCGCGGAAACGGCCAGGAGAACCGCCGCGGCCCAGGACATCCTCATCGCCGGTCTCATCGCCTCCTCCTCTCAGCGCAGATATTCGCGCGGGGGTTTGCGCAGGTAGCGTTCGGAGAAGATCTCGTCGGGCAGCCCGATGTTGTAGGCCACGTTGGAGTAGCTCATCTCCGTTCGGCTGCCGGTTTTGAGGTTCTTCATCATCGACCGGGTCACGGTGGGGAAACCCGCGATGGTCTCCACCCCCAACGCCGCGTATTCCCGGATCGGTTCCCCCGCGGTGTCGTAGTATTCGATTTTTACCGGAAGAAACGTGTCTTTATGAATCCACATCAGGTAGTGGTCGAACTCCACCGATGACGGGTCTTTGGGCGTGTTTTTGAGCACGTAGTAGTTGTCGGTGATTTCGGCCAGTTCGTGAACGTCCTCGCCGATCCCGCGCCCGGAAACGTCCTCGTAGAAAAAATCGGACCCGACGAAACTCGTCCTCTTCTCCGCCCCGGCGATCCTCTTGACCAGGTCGAGAGCGGGCAGGTAGAGCCACCGGTCGTCGTCCCGGTCGGCGGCCGCGTGCTTCCAGACCATGAAGACCATTTTATTGACGTCCGCCGGGCGCTGAAAATAGACGTAGAACTTCTGATCCCCGGCAAACTCGTCCGGGGCCGTTCCCTCGGGACCCGGTTCGTCGCGGCGGAGAATCGTGAACTCCCGGGTGCGCTCGCGGCCCTGGCTGTCCGTGATCGTCATCGAAACCCGGGCCCGGCCGTCGGTGCCCTGATAGTAGGCGGCGCGGTTGGTCTTGGCCACCACTTCGTCGACCGTGGGGACGACGCCGGTTTCGGCCCGGGCGACGCCGGCGAGTACGGCGGCGGCCGCCGCGATCGTGTACAGCTGCTTCATCTTGCTGCCTCCTTCTTCCGTCAGCGGTTGATTGTACTCTCCCCGGAACCGGGGTCGGCCGGGACACTCCGGCAGGAACGGCGGCGCGACAGGTAGGAACAGAGCGCGGCCGCCGCCACGATGGCCCCCAGGCTCCACCAGGTCAGGGCGGTGACCCCGACGTCGAGAAAGCGTTTGAGATTGATGACCGCCACCAGGACCACGGCCGCGGCGGAAACGGCGCAGGTGGCGCAGTTGCAGGTGATTCCGGCCGCGCGGGTGCGGGGAAAGACCAGCCGGTTTAAAACCGTGATCAGGGCCGGAAGGATGAGGAGCGTGGCCACGCCCGCCGTGACCAGGATGGCGGCGATGAAGAGCCCGACGGTCTGGTAGGGAACCAACGGCGCCAGCAACAGCGGGAGGAACCCCACTCCCACCACGATCACGTTCCGGGCGATGGCCCGGGCGGGTTCCCCGAAAACCGCCGCCACCGTCCGCTCCCAGGTCCCGCAACGCTCGTAGAGTTCGCGGCTCCGGGAGAGAAAGTGGATGGCGTAATCGACGGCCAGCCCCAGGCTCAGGGAGGAGAGCACCGCCACCGGCATGTCGTAATCTTTCCCCACCAACCCGATGAACCCGTAGATCATGCCGATGGTGACGACCAGGGGGATCATGGAGAGGACCCCCCACAGCGCGGAGCGGTAGAGGACGGTCATCATCAGGAAGACGATCAGAAAACTCCCCAGGAAAGCCTGGAGCATCCCGCTGACCATCTTTTTCTGCCAGACGACGTTGATGTAGGTCAGACCGAACCATTGTGCCTCCAACCCCTCGGGGGGAGGGTTGTCCCGTAGATAACCGTCGACCGAATCCAGCACTTTTTCCATGTCCCGGTTGTCGCCGCTCTTAAGCTGTATCCAGAGAACCGTGGTCCGGTAGTCGGGGGTGACGAAATGCCAGAGGTCCTGGGGACGGTGGCTGTTCTGGTAGGTGATCAGCGCCTGTCCGACAGCGCCCGCCGAATCGGGGATCCGCAGATCGGAGTCCCGGCCCGAAACCAGCTCCCGGTAGACGGTTTTGACGATGTCGGCGAGGGAGTTGGATTTCCCCACCACTCCCGTGGAGAGCAGGTGGTTCTGAAGGCCGGCGATGTACCTCAGGACCCGGGGCTGCTTGAACACCTCCCCCCTCTGCCTTTCCGCGTCCAGCGCCAGAAGGGCCTCGTCCCAGGCGTCGAGGTCGGCGGACGGAGCTTTATCCATGGCGGATTCGGCGAACCGGACCAGGCCCTGGAGCAACCGGTCGGGGGACGCGGCGGTGCCGGCGGAGGCTTTAAGGTGCGCTTCCAGCGCGGAAAAGACTTTGGAGGCTCCGGGGTACTCCGCTTCCGCCTCCCGGGCTTTCGCCTCCAGTCGGGCTTCGAGGCCGTCCGCGTACTCCCCCACCGCCGGGCCGGTTTCGGGGGCCTTCAGGGCGAGGTAGGCGGTATAGGTCCCGGCGAAATGATGGTTCAGGACCCGGTCGGCGACTCGAATGGGATGGGAGGACGTGAACCACTTGGTCGGATTGTCGTTGATGGTGATCCGGCTGATCCCCCAAATCGAAACCGCCACCAGTACCGCCACCACCGCCAGCACCGTCCGGGCGTGGCGGTAGGTGAGGCGCCCGGCGCCGCCCAGCAACCAGGTCATGGTCAGGTTGGAGGAGATGGTGTGCCGCCGCTCGCGCACCGCCCGGGAGATCTCCCGGTCCTCCCTCCGGTCGTGAAGGGCCCCGAAGTTGGCCAGGGAACGGGCGGGGATGAGCATGATGAAAGCCGGAATGAAGAGCACCGTCCAGATCCAGGCGGTGGCGACGCCGAAGGCGATGTAGATGCCGAAAACCTGGACGGGAGGAATGGGCGTAAGCGCCAGAGAGGCGAACCCGACCGAGGTCGTCAGCGATGTGTAGAGCATGGGGGTGAAGAGCGTCCGCATCACCGCGTGGAGGGTCTGCTTCCGGTCTCCCGTCTCCCGGAACCGGTCGAAAAATTCCGAGAGGATATGCACCGCGTCGAGGACGGCGATGGGCATGATGAAGATCGGGATCATCGAGCTCATGATATGGACGGTCCGGCCGGTGATGACCAGCAGGCTCATGGTGCAGATGACCGAGACCAGGGCCACGATCAGCGGGGAGACGATGAGGACGAGCTTGCGGAAGAAGATAAGCATGAGCAGGAAGATGATGGCCATGGCCATGGGGGCCGCCACCGCCATCTGCTTGAACATCTCCACCCCGAACGTATCCTGCGCCACCGGGAGCCCGGTGATGAAATAGCGGTCGTTTCCGGAGAATCCGGCGATCTTCTCCTTCAGGGCTTCCGCCACCCGGTAACTCTGATCCTTGGCCGTCAGGGGCAGGTAGAGAGCGACCGCTTTTCCGTTTCCGGAAAGGAGCGTATCCCTGAGGAAGGGGAGCCGCCTCGCGTTTTCCCGGACTTCCTGCGCTCCCGCCCGGGTCGAGGGGGGACGGCCCATCAGCCATTCGAACCTAACCGTGCCCGGTCCGTCCTGAAGGATATTCTCCACCGTGGACGGCGCGATCACGTCGACGTCGATCACCCCGGAACGCTCGCCCGGACGGTCCGGGTCCGCCCAGGTCAGGGTCTTGGCGAATTCCGTCAATTCGTAAATCCGGGCCAGGGATTCGGGGTTGAACACCCCGTCGGGGTCGGTCTCGTTGACCACTCCCACCACCACCATGTCGGAGAGGGACATTTCCTCCTTCATCCGATTGTGAAAAACCCTCACCGCTTCTTCGGCGGGGAGCATGTTCTCGGGATCGGTGTCCACCCGCAACGGCGAAAGAAACCCGAAGGTCCGGGGCCAGAGGCTGGGAAGACCGGCCAGAAGGGCCAGAAGCAAGGTTGTGAACACCATTGCCCAGGTCACGGCCCGGGGCCGGTTGACCGCGAACGATATCAATCTACTGTTCATGGTTGGCATGGCGGCATCTTCCTCCGTCGATTACGAGCGTTTTGCGCGGCCGGGCTAGCGCGGGTTCAGGCACCTGACGAGCCGGCGCACCGCCGGGTCGATTACTTTGTAGCAGGTCCTCACCCCGGTCTTTTCCGGAGCGATGATTCCCCGGGTCCTCAGCACCGCCAGGTGCTGGGAAACCGTCGACTGGGGAAGTCCGAGCCCGTCGACGATTTCGCCCACGTTGCAGCTGTGGCTCATGAGTCCGTCGACGATCTTCAGACGGACCGGGTGCCCCAGGGCTTTCAACAGCTCCCCCAGGCGGCGGCATTCATCCATGTTCATCGGGACCTCCTATATTCAATTATTCGGAATATACGATGAATGCCCGGCCCGCGCAAGCGTTTTTTTTCAAATCGAGGGTCGGGGGGGGAGTTCAGGGTTCAGGGTTCAGGGTTCAGGGTTCAGGGTTCAGGGCAGACCCTCCGCCTAGGCCCCCTCAATGAGTCCACAGATTTCACAGATAGATTGGGAAAGGTTTTTGGGGGAGCGGAAGGCACGGGATATTTGAGAGGTCATTGCGAGGAGTCCCGCGAGACGCGGGACTCCTCGCAATGACATACAATTCTCCGGACCTGAACCCTGAACCCTAAGAGGTCCGTGGCGGAGGGGTGCTCCATGCTCTCTGCCCCTTTCCTCTTGTGCCTCTTGCGCCTTTTGTGGCTAACCCTCTCCCCTTCATGAACTTCATGTCCTTCATGGTGAACCTAAGATTAGGCAGATGAGGGGAAGAATTCAGAATACAGTATTCAGAATTCAGTAGCCCTCAACCGCGCCCCCCAAATATGTCCACGGACCTGCCTGCCGGCAGGCAGGTCTGTGGATTCCTCCCTTCCTGAACCCCGAACCCTGAACCCTCTCTTTTCCCCCTCTGTGACCTGTGGTCAATCCCCTTCCCCTACATATGAATACGCTAGGGGGAGGTGACCGGGATATCCGTGGAAGTCCCGTAGTAGACCTGGGTCAGGTACCGGATCAGCCATTTCCCCGCCCCGGAACGGTAGAGGGCGAAGTCGGCGCTGCCGTCCCCGTCGTAGTCCGCGGGCTGGGCGGTGTCGGTCGAAACCCCGAAATATGCGCTCGCCCCGCCCCGGACCAGCCACCGGCCCGAGGAGGGCCGGAAAACGGCGATGTCGTCGGTCCCGTCGCCGTCGTAGTCGGCCGGGATGAGGACGTCGGTCGAAACCCCGTAGTAAACGCCGCTGATCCCCCGCACCAGCCACTTTCCGATCGAGGGCCGGAAGACGGCGATGTCGGTGAGGCCGTCCCCGTCGTAGTCCGCGGGAACGGTGGAGTCGGCGGCGGACCCGAAATAGATTCCGGCGCCGCCGCGGATCAGCCACTTTCCGATCGAAGGCCGGTAGAGGGCGATATCCCAGTACCGGTCCCCGGCGTAATCGCCCGGAACCGGCTCGTCCGTGGAAACCCCGTAAAAAACCGAGGTCAGGCCGCGGACCATCCATTTTCCCAGGGAAGGACGGTAGAGGGCGATATCCCAGACCCGGTCGGCGTTGTAATCGGCCGGCACCGGCAGGTCGGTCGAGGTCCCGAACCACGCCCGGGTCAGGTGGCGGATCAGCCATAGCCCCGAGGAAGGACGGTAGAGAGCGATGTCGGCGGTCCCGTCGCCGTCGTAGTCTCCCGGAACCACGGGGGGAGGAGTCGCGGACGGGGTCGGCGTCGGCGGATAGGTCGGCGTGCCCTGGAAGGTCGGCGTCGGCGAAGGCGGTGGCGGGGTCGGCGTGGCGGCGGGAGTCCTGGTCGGGGTGGGAGTGAAGGGAATCCACGGCGTCGCGGTCGGGGTGGGGGTGAAGGGGACCCCGTTGGTGGGAGTGGGGGACGGCGAAGGCGTGGCGGTGGGAGATGGCGTGGGCGTCCGGGTCGGATCCACGTAGAGCTCGAACGCCATGTCGATGGAGAGCGGGAACTCGGGATGCTCCGGGGGATAGACGAGTTCGCCCCAGGTGACCCCGTCGGTCATCTGAACCGCGTCGTCGTTCCAGTGGGCTTCGGGGAGTGCGTTCTTCCACCCCCAGAGAAATTCGGTCTCGACCGCGGGGTCGAAGACGGCCTGGATGTTGACGAAATAATAGGTTCCATCCACCTGGGGCCACGGTTCCGTCAGCCACTGGCCGTAAACGTATTCGTGCTCGTAATATTCCGACTTATCCCAGCGCTCGTCGCAACCCCAGTACTCCTCGGTGAAATCGGTGCAGAACTCCTCCCGCAGGAGAGCCGCGGGGCGGCTGTACTCTCCCTCGGGGTGAGTGTACTCGTGCCAGCTGATGATGAAGGCGATGGGCCGCACGGGAGGAGGGGGAACCGGTTCCACGCAGGGCATGCTCTCCATCCAGCCGGGGTAGGACCCCCACCACCGGATGTAGGAAACCGGCCGGGGATCGCGGCACTGCCAATCGTCGGCGACCACGGTCTCGGTTTCCCGCCAAAACGAGGAAGAGATGTCCATCGCTCCCAGGCCGACAAAGGGGGGCTGGCCCCATTTATTCTGATCCTGGGCCGGGGCCTTCCCCGGCAAGAGCAGCGCCAGCACGGCGGCGACGGCGGCTATATTCTTCATCCGGACCCTCCAGGCATAATGTTGACGAATTCCATGTAATTTGTATTTCTATCGTGATTTTAGACCTCCGGGCGGCGGCGGGCAAGAAATTTTCCCCGGGCTTGCGGCCGCCGCCTGCGTTTTCAGGTGAACTCGAGCGCGGATCCGGCGTATACTTACATAATAAATATGAATATGCGCACCGCCAAGTTCTTCACCGCCGTCGCCCTTATGGCCGTCGCCGGCGCCGCCGGGGGCCAGACCCGGATCAAGGTTTCCAAACATTACGCCGACTCCATGAGGATGGCCGTTCCCCTCTTCGCCAACCTCGGCCCCGCCGAAAACTCCCGAATGGCCCGGTCCCTGACCAACCTGCTCATCGACGACCTCACCCTTTCCGGCTACTTCCTCCCGGTCGAGAACCGCGCCTTCGTGGAGGAAGCGGAGCAGCTGGACCGGCGGACGGGAAAACTCAACCTCAAGGAATGGGCGGCCACCGGCGCCCAGGTGCTGATCAAAGGTGGGTATTCGGTCGAGGGGGGGCGCATCACCATCGAGTGCCGGGTCGTGGATATCTCCAAGGGACGCCAGGTCTTCGGAAAACAGTACGCCCTGGGGGCCGAAGCCTGGCGGGACGGGATCCACGCCCTGGCCGACGAGATCGTCCGCACCCTGACCGGGGAGCGGGGCCTGGCCCGGACCCAGATCGCCTTTGTCTCCTCGGACAGGGGGGAGAAGGCCATCTACCTGATGGAGGGGTGCGGCCAGAACTGGAGAAAGATCAATTCGGGAAAGGGCATCGCCATCAACCCCGACTGGGCCCCGGATGGGAACGCCCTGGTCTATACCGCCTACTCCTCCGGGTTCCCCTGGGTGATCTACGACGATCTCGCCTCCGGCCAACGAAGGGTGATCGCCTCATTTCCCGGCCTCAACGCGTTCGCCGCCGTGTCTCCCGACGGCCGCTGGGTGGCCCTGACCCTGAGCCGGGACGGGAACAACGAAATCTATAGAATGAGGCTGGACGGGTCCTCCCTCGAACGCCTGACCAGAAGCCGCGGGAACGACTGCTCCCCGTCCTGGTCGCCGGACGGCACCCGCCTGGCCTTCACGTCGGACCGGGGCGGAACCCCCCAGATCTACATCATGAACGCCGACGGCTCCAATCCGCGGCGGCTGGGGCTGACCGGCTCCTACAACAGTTCGCCGGCCTGGTCGCCGCGCGGGGACATGATCGCATACTCTTCCCTGCTGGACGGAAACTTCGAGATCTGCATCGTCGACCTGGATTCGGGGAGCGCCCAGCGCCTGACCCGGAACCGCTGGAACGACGAAGACCCTTCCTGGGCCCCGGACAACCGCCACCTGGTCTACAGCTCCGACCGGGGGGGGACCACCAACCTGTTCGTCATCGACCTGCTCAATCCCGAACCCCTGCAGCTCACCCGGGGCCTGGCCTGCACCAGCCCGGCGTGGGGCCCGTACCGGTACTGAGCCGGCGCGAAAAACCCGTGAAATCAACGGCCGCGGACGCATTGATTCCTTGATTTATGAAAAACCGGCGTATAGAATCACACAAACTATTTCACAGGCGAACATCCACAACGGAGGTGGAGAGCATGGAAAGAATCGTCAAGACCAGCCTTATCCCGGTCCTGGCCGTCCTCATGGCGGCGGGGTGCGCCTCCAACCGGCCCGAACCCACCGCCACGCCCGACCAGATCAGCCAGGCCGAACTCGGCTATGATTTCCCCCTGGAGCCCTTTGAAGGCGACGTCGCCTTTATCGAACCCTCCGAGGAAGACGCCCTGGTCCTCCAGGACATCCACTTCGCCTACGACAGTTCGGATATCACCCCGGAAGGCCGGGCGGTGCTGTCGGGAGTGGCCGACTGGATGCTCGCCCACCCCAACGCCCGGCTGCTGGTCGAGGGCCATTGCGACGAACGCGGGACCAACGAATACAACACCGCCCTGGGGGAACGCCGGGCGCTCAACGTCCGCCTGGAACTGACCAAGCTCGGAATCAACCCCGACCGGATTCACAGCATCAGCTACGGCGAGGACAAACCGGTCTGCGCCGAAAGCACCGAGGAATGCTGGGCCAAGAACCGCCGCGCCCACTTCCTGGTCGATTACGGCTCCGGGGAGGCCCCGGCTTCGGTGGCCGCGCCCGAGCCCAAGGACATGGAAGAGGTCGAGGTGGAGATGGAGGAAGTCGAGGTGTACCAGGAGCCGGTCCCGGTCCCCAGCGAAGAGCCGGCGGCCGCCTCCGAAGACGATTCCGCCCCCCGGCGGCGCGTAATCGGCCGCTACCATTACTGATCCCCCGTGGGCGGAACGATGATCCGGAAATTTCCCGCCGTGCTGGCCGCCGCGGTCTGGATACCGCTGCTGGCCGGGTGCGTTTCTTCCCGTAACACCGCCGGCGGCGAAGACCCCGGCGCCCTGATCGAACGGCGCCTGCAGGCTCTGGAAACGCGCACCCTCGAGTTGGAGGATATGTGCGCGGCTCTCAAACGCGATCAGCTCTTCCTCGAACAGCAGGTGGAGGGCATCGGCCGGCAAACCGGGGAAGTGAGCCGCGAACGCGATCAGGCGATGGCCGAGATCAGGAGCAGCGTGGAGGCGCTGAAGCAGGCCACCGAGCAACGCCTGCAGATCGTTCTCGAGGAAGTTTCCCGCGAGAACGCCCGGCTCCGGGCCGAGATCGCCAAGGGCGGTTCGAGGACGGGAGGCCGCGGCGGGTACATGCGGGGCTACGAGCACGTGGTGGCTTCGGGAGAGACCGTCTCCACCATCGCCCGCACCTACAACTCCACGGTCGAGGCCATCGTCGAAGCCAACGGCCTCGGCGACCCCAACTCGATCAGGGTGGGTCAAAACCTGTTCGTGCCCGCTCCCTGACCCGGGGGCTTCTCCCCGGGAAATCCTACCGGGAACCGGCTCGGGCGGAAACGGGGCATATCCCCCCGGGACAGTTTTCCTCCGCGGCCGAAACGGCTTGAAGAGGGATATCGACGATCGCCTCCTCCCCCGCCCCGCGGGCCAGGACGACTCCCCCCGCGGTTTCGACCAGGAAGGGACCGGGAGTGGCGAATACCAGACGGCAGCGCTCGAGCGGATAGGGAGAGGGATTGGAGATCGTCACCTTCAGCATCCCGTCCTCGAACGAAGTTTCTATCTCCAGCCGCTCCCGGGCCGTCCACCAGCGGGCCAGCTGGTCGAGGCGGCAGATCCAGGTCGGGCGGGCGCGGACGTACTCCACGAACTCCCCCAGCCGGTCCAGGTTTTCCCGTTCCCCGATCTGGGGCAGATGGGTCAGGAAGACCGCGACGCCGGATCGGGCGTGAATCCGGTCGAAAACGGCCCGGGCCTTGGCGGGATGGACGGTGGGGTCGGTCTGGCCCGTTATCTCCAGCAGATCGATCCCCGGCAGCCGCCACGGATAAAGGATCCTCCCCGGGAAATCCGGCCAGAAAATATTGCGGGGGGTGCAGGCGGGCAGGTTCATGTCCGAGCCGTAGAGAAAACCGAGGTCGGCCAGGGCGGCCACGGTTTCGACCGTTCCGGAAAAGCAGGGACTGCGGTGTCCGATCGGGTCGAAACCGAGACCGCGAAGAAGACGCCGACCTTCCGCGATCCTCTTTTCGGCTTCCTCGCGTCCGAGCAGGGCCATCTCGGCGCCTTCCTGGAGCCCTTCCTCGCGGTTGCGGGGGCAGAAGTGGGCATACCCGTGCTGGGCGATCTCGTGCCCGTCGGCGGCCAAAGCGCGGAGGAGGTCGAGCCGGTCCCCCTCCCCCAGGGGGGCTTCGCCCCGCTGCCGGGGGATGACGAAAAACGTGACGGGCAGTTCTCGGGCCTTGAGCCACTCCCGGAAGGCGCGCGCTTCGGCCAGGGGGGTGCGGGCGTTGAAATCGTCGTTGCTGAAAACCGTGGCGGATTCGAATCCCGCGGGATAGAGCCCGGCCGCCACGGCGGCGTTTCCGGCGAAACGCACGTCGGGGCCGGAGAGGTAGTCGCGCCAGGCATAACGGGTGGTGAAAACGATCCACGCCAGCAGCGCCAGGGCGACCAGGCCCGCTCCCCGGATGGTTCTGCCGTATCTCATCGTCGTGCCCCTCCCGCGGCCGGCGCCGGAGCGCGCGGCGCCAGTACTTCAGTATACCACCCGGCCGCCGGGGGCAGAAGGGGCGTAAGCGGGCCCGGGCGCCTAGAAAAGATCGACGTCGCAATCGATGTCATACAGGTCCCATTCCTCATAGGTATCGTGCGGGAGATCGACCAGGAACCGGGAGGGAGTGACGGCCTGGGTCTCGCCGCTGCGCTGGCGCGCGCTCAGCGGCTGCAGCAGAGTGAGGCGCGTCCGGCACCTGGTGGCGGCCACATAGAAGAGCCGCCGTTCTTCCTCCATGGCTTCGTCGTCGCCGAAACTGGAAGCGGCGGGGAAGCGGCCCTCGGCCAGCCAGAGAACGAAAACCGCTTCCCATTCCAGGCCTTTGGCCTGATGGACGCTGCTGAGCACCACCGAGCACGGCCGGGGAGATTCGGAAAAAGCGTCCGCGGGATCGGTTCCCCCGCTCATGGCCAGTTCGTCGAGGAAGCGGTGCAGGTCGGAATTCCCCCGGGCGTACTCGGCCAGTTGGCGGAGGTCGTCTTCCCGGTTCCGGGAATTGGAATACTTGGCCTTGAGGTAATCGCCGTAATCCCCCTCGAGAACGCGCTCGATCATGGGCCGAGGACCCTGGCCGGAGATCGAGCGCAGATCGGCCACGGTGGCGACGAACGACTCCCAGGAATCCCGGGCCCCGGCCGGGGCCGACCGGGCCGTTTCCGCGGACGCCAGTTCCGCGGCGGGATCGGCGGCCGACGAGATTCTCGCCCAGATCTTTTCCGCGGTCCTCGGGCCCAGGCGCGGCAGGGTCGTCAGGATCCGCTTCCAGGAAACTTCGTCCATGGGATTGTCGACGACGCGCAGGTACGCCAGAACGTCCTTGACGTGGGCCTGGGCGAAAAATCTCAGGCCCGACCGGACCGAGAACGGGATCCCGGCCCGGGTCAATTCCATCTGCACTTCCATGGAGTGGAAGTGCGCCCGGTAGAGAACGGCGATTTCTCCCGGATCGGTCCCTTCCTCGATCAGTTCCGCTATCCTCTGGGCCAGGAACCTGGCCTGATCGTAGACGTCGAGCGGGCGCACCAGAACCGGTAGGGGGCCCGCCGGCCGGGCCGGACGGAGACGTTTGGCGTACCCTTCCCCCCCCCGCAGCACCTGGTTGGCCAGAGCCAGGACTTCGGGGGTGCTGCGGTAGTTGGTCTCCACCGTGAATATCCGGCAACCGGGGAAATCCCGGGGGAATTCCCGGATGTTCCTGAAGACCGCCCCCCGGAAGGAATAGATCGACTGGGCGTCGTCCCCAACGGCCATGACGTTCCCGTGACCGGCGGCGAGGATCTTGACGATGGCGGCCTGAAGGGCGTTGGTGTCCTGGTATTCGTCGACCAGGACGTGCCTGAACCGGTTCTGGTACTCCGCCGCCACCTCCGGGTGAGCCAGGAGGAGGTCGTGAAAAAGCGCCAGCAGGTCTTCGAAGTCGAGATAGTTGCGGGCGCGCTTGCGCTTTTCGTAGACGGCGGCCAAGCGCTCGATCTCCCCCACGGCCTTCTCGAAAACCGGGCATTTGACCGAAACCGCCGTCTCCAACGAGGTCCGCGTGTTACGGGCGTATCCCAGCGTCTCCAGGAAGAGGCTGCTCTTGGGGAATTCCCGGGCCTTGACGTCGAGGCCGGCTTCCCGGATGAGGCCGTCGACCAGGGTGCGGGAGTCGTCGCGGTCGAGAATGGCGTATTCCTCTCCCAGCCCCATCAGAGCGGCATGGCGGCGCAGAACCATGTTCCCCACGTGGTGAAACGTCCCTCCCCAGATCCTTCCCAAGTTCATTCCCACCAGGCTTTCGACCCGGGCGAGCATCTCCCCCGCGGCTTTCTTGGTGAAAGTGAGCAGGAGAATCTCCTCGGGACCGACCCCGCGTTCGAGGAGGCTGGCCACGCGGTAGGTGACCACCCGGGTCTTGCCGCTGCCGGCGCCGGCGACGACCAGGATGGGGCCGTCCGGGGCCCTGACCGCCGACAGCTGCTGGGGGTTGAGTTCGCGCTCGTAATCGATCGGGCCGACGGTTTCCGCGCGCGGGCGGGCGAGCGGGTAATGCTTCTTGGGAGTCATCGAGGTTCTCCGGGTTCCGCGTAAGGATAGCCCAGCGGAGACGGAACCGGCGAGGGAAAACACCCCGGACGGCCGGTTTATTTGAAGGAAGGGTCGAGGCGGTCCCGGACTGCGTCTCCGAGCAGATTGAAGGAGAAGACGGTCAAAGCCAGGAAAAATCCGGGAAAAACGGTCATCCAGGGACAGGATTTCAGATACTCCCGCCCGGCGCTGATCATGTAACCCCAGGCGGGGTCGGGAGGCCTCACCCCCAGGTCGAGAAAACTGAGCGCGGCCTCGCCGAGGATGAAACCCCCGATCTTGAGACTGCCGGCGACCAGAATCACCGGAAGGCAGTTGGGGAGGATATGGCGGACGATGATGCCGGCGGAGGAAACGCCGCCGGCGCGGGCGGCCTGAACGTACTCGCTTTCCCTGATCCCCAGCACTTCCCCCCGCACCAAACGGGCGATCGAAGCCCATCCCACCAGGGCCAGGGCGACGAAAACCGTGACGAACCCCGGAGCGAGAACCACGCTGATCCCGATGGCCAGAAGCAGGCTGGGGAACGCCAGGGTGATATCGGTGATCATCTGGACGACGGCGTCCACGGTCCCTCCGAAATATCCCGCGGCCAGGCCGGCGGCGGCGCCCAGCAGGAGCGCCATCGCGGTGGCCAGAACGCCTATGCCCAGGGAAAACCTGGCTCCGTAGACCACCCGGCTGAAAACGTCTCTTCCCTTTTCGTCGGTGCCGAACCAGTGGGTCCCCGAGGGTCCCTCGCCGACGCGGTCGAGATCCACCTCGTCGGGGGGGAAAGCCGCCAGGAGGGGGGCGAAGACGGCCGCGGAGACGATCGTTCCCAGCAGGAGGAGCGGAATCAACGTCCGAGCGTTTCCCGGACGGATGCTCACCGGCTCTTCCTCCCCACCCGGATCCGGGGATCGATCAGCGCGTAGGAGAGATCGACCAGGACGTTGACGGCGATGAATACCACCGCCCCCAGGAGAACGCCCCCGAGGATAACGGGGTAGTCCTGCCGGCGGATGGCGGTCATGACCAAACGCCCCACCCCGTCCCAGCCGAAGATGGTCTCGGTCAGGACCGAGCCGTTGAGGTACGAGCCGAAGTCGAGGGCGGCCAGGGTGACGATGGGAATCAGGGCGTTGCGCAGCATGTGGCGGATGAGGACCTTCCCCCCCCCCAGCCCCTTGGCCCGGGCGGTGACGACGTATTGCCTGCCCGCGGCTTCGAGAATGCTGGACCGGGTGATCCGGGCCAGGTAAGCGGCGGAACGGGAGCCGAGGGTGAGCGCGGGGAGCACCAGATAGACGAGACGCCCCCCGCCCATCCCCGAAGCCGGGAACCAGCCGAGCAGATAGGAGAAAACCATGATCAGCACCAACCCCGTCCAGAACACGGGAATGGAGATGCCCCCGATGGCCACCAGGGATGCGATCCGGTCGGGGAGACGGCCGGGAAACGAGGCGGAGAGCAGCCCCAGGCCGATCCCCGCGGCCACCGCCACGGCCATGGCCGCCGCCGCCAGCCTCAGGGTGTGGGGGAACTTTTCCGCGAGCAGTTCCGAAACCGGGCGGCGGGTGAAATACGACTCTCCCAGGTAGGGAAGCTTGAACGCGGGCCATCCCGACTTCCCCGGCCCCACGACGGAGAGGTTGCCCAGGTACCGCAGGTACTGGCCGGGCAGGGAGCGGTCGAGCCCCATCAGCTCGCGGGCGCGGGCGATGGTCTCGGGAGCAGCCCGTTGCCCGACCAGGGCATAGGCCGGATCCCCCGGGAGCGCCCGGGTGAGGATGAAGGTGATCAGCGTCACCCCTAAAAGGGTGGGAATTGCCAGAAGAACCCGGCGCCCCGCGTAAGCGATCATTCCCCCCCCGGTCGGTCTCCTAAAGACCGTTCAGTTCCTTCTCCAGACCCGGGCGTATCCGCTCTTTCTCCGACTCCGCGAGGAACGACTGGTTCAAGGCGTCGAGAACCAGCCCCTTGATTTCTTCCAAAGAAAAGCGGAAATGCCGCGAGGCCAGCTCGTATTCGCCGGAGAGGGAGATGTCGCTTATCCCGGGGTCGTCGGTGTTGAGCGAGATCCTCACCCCCCGGTCATAGAGCAGCCGAACCGGGTGTTCCTCCATGCTCTCGACGGTGCGGGTGTGGACGTTGCTGGTCAGACAGATCTCGAGAGGAATACCCGACTCCGCCAGCCACCCCATCATTTCCGGGTCGTTGATCACCCGCACCCCGTGGCCGATTCTCGAGGCGCCCAATATTTCCACCGCGGTCCGGATGTTCGTCTCCCCTCCCCCCTCCCCCGCGTGCACGGTGATGTTCAGCCCGGACCGCCGGGCGGCGGCGAAGGGTTCGGCGAAAAGCTCGGGCGGGTACTGGGCTTCGTCCCCGAAAAGATCGATGCCCAGAACGCCCCGATCGCGGCTGCGGACCACCAGGTCCACGACCTCCAGCGCCCGGTCGAGGCCGTTGGAGCGTGAGACCCCGATGATCAACCCGACCCTGATGGGGAATTCGTCCTGGGCGCGGCGGACGCCCGCCCACACCGCCTCGACCATTTCCTCCCAGGGATGGGGCTGTTCGATGCTCATGAAAACCGGGCTGAACCGGAGTTCGAGAACCCGGATCCGGTCGCGGGCGCAATCCCGGCAGACCCGGTAAGCCACTTCGGAAATGGCTTCGACCGAGGGGAAGGCCAGGCCCAGGAGGTAAAACCGCTGAAGGAATTCCCCGAGACTTCCCACCCGCTCCCGGATCTGCGTGGCGCGGCGCAACGCCTCCAGGTCCCGGGTCGGGAGCTTGACCCCGTATTTCCCCGAAATCTCGAGGAGCAGTTCGGGGGTGACCGATCCCTCCAGGTGGCGGTGGAGCTCCACCTTGGGAAGCCGCTCCCAAACTCCGGGAGCGGCGGCGGGTATGTTTTTCTTGGAAATAATCATGATTGTCAGCTAATTACTCTACCCGCCGGGAATGATCAATTCAACCGTTTCCATCTTATCCGCGCTGTAAATCAGGGGAAGTTCGTATCCCTTCACCCGCGGGGACGTGATGACGAAGGTCTTCCGGTGCCAGAGGAAGACCCAGGGGGCCAGGTCGACTATCCGGCGCTGGGCCCGGCGATAAAGGTCGAGAGCGCGGGACGGGTCGGTCTGGCGGCGGGCCGCGCGGAGGAGCAGGTCCGTCCCCGAATCGGAGAAGCGGCTGCGGTTGCCGGCCGAGCCGATGTTGCCCGAAAAAAAGGTGGGATAGAGGAAGTTTTCCGGCGAGGGGTAGTCCCCCCACCAGGAAAGGTAGAAAACGTCGAAATCGCCCTGGGCCACCTCCTGCTTGAAGGCGGTCCATTCCCGCTGCACGATCCGGGCTTCGACCCCGATCTTCTTCCAGTAATCCTGGATCACCTCGGCGATGCTCATGGTCTCGCGGTCGGCTTTGACCAGTAATTCCAGCTCCAGGGGCAGGGAGATCCCGGCGGCTTTCAGCATCCGCCGGGCCTTGTCCGGATCGTAGCCGTACCCCTTCAGTTCCGGATCGTCGAGCAGGCCGGGGGGAACGGGGCCGGCCGCCGGCACCGCGCGCCCCTCGAGCAGGGTCCTGCAGATCTTTTCCCGATCCAAGGCCAGGTTGAGAGCCCGGCGGACGGCCGGATCGTCCAGGGGGGAGCGGGTGCAGTTGAACCCCGCATAGTAGGTGTTGAGCCCCGACCGCTCCCGGACGCGCTCCTTCCAGGGGGAACCGGCCAGATAGCGTCGAAACTCCGCCCGGGGCACTTCCATGATATCGATCTCCCCCCGCTCGAATTCGACCGCCGCAGTCATATCCTCGGGAATGACCCTGTAGTCGATGCCCGCCAGGCCGGGGCGCCCCTTGAAATAACCCTCGTTGGCTTTCAGCACCAACCGGTTTCCCCGTTCCCATTCGGCGAGGAGGTAGGGGCCGGTACCGGGGGGAGGCGCGTTCCCCGGGGATTTCCCGGCAAACGAGGCGGGGATCACGGCGCTATTGGGCATGGCCAGATAGCAGATAAAGACGGGGAACGGTTCCCGTAGTTCGATCTCGACCGTGAGCGGGTCGGGGGCCCGGAGGCCGCTGACGGCGGCGGCGCTGCCGGAGCGGAATTCCTCCGCTCCCCGGACCGGGTCGAGGAGCCAGGAACGGGGGGAGTTGACCTCGGGGTCCAGCAACCGGGTGAGAGAATAGACCACGTCCGCGGAGGTGAGGCCGGAGCCGTCGTGAAATTCGATCCCGGGACGGAGCCGGAACCGGAACGTGCGGCCGTCGGGGAGCAGGCTCCACTCCTCGGCCAGGTCCCCCACCACAGCTCCGTCGGGGCCGAACGCCACCAGACCGTTATAGAGCTTGGCGGCGACGGAGCCGCCGGGGACGTCCACGATCGCGGCCGGGTCGAGCGTGGTGGGATCGTCGGAAAGCCGGAGCCTCAGGTAATCGCTCCTCGAACCTTCCCCTCCCCCGCAGCCGGCCGCGACCGCCGTCGCCAGGACGATATATGCGTACCTGCGCCTCAACGCGCGAACCATCGTTTCTCCTTTCTGCGAATCGCCGGGTTTCAAAAAGATTATACCGGTTTCCTCCGCCGAACAGAACCGCGGAGACGCATCCGTCTCGTTTGCGCTTGTGGAGGGACCGGCGCCGGGTTAGGATTTTTATCCGGCACAACCACTGACCGTTCGGAGGAATGCGAAGATGAAACAGACGGTACTCGTCGTCGGCGCCAGCCCCAAACCGGACCGCTACTCCCACCGGGCCGTGGTCATGCTCGCCGAATACGGGCATACGGTCATCCCCGTTCATCCCCTCGCCGAAACCATCGCCGGCATACCGGCGGTCAGCGCTCTGGCGGCGGTCACGGAAAGGCCGGATACGGTCTCGATCTACGTCCGCCCCGAACGCCTGCGCCCGATGCTTCCGGACCTGATCGCGCTCAAACCGGGACGGGTCATTTTCAGCCCCGGAACCGAGGACGCGGAAATCGCCGCGGAACTGGAACGCGTCGGCATCTCCGTCCTCGACGCCTGTACCCTGGTCATGCTGCGGACCGGGCAGTTCTGAGGAGGAAAGCAGAGAGGGTTCAGGGTTCAGGGTTCGGGGAAGAGAAGCAGAGAGCATGGAGCATGGAGAAAACCCCTCCGCCGCTGCCCCTGGAGATTTTTGCACCTGATTTCTCTGATTAACTCTGATTGGGGAAAAATTCAGGAACTAAGATTACGCAGACGGGGGAACGGCCCACAGACCTGCCTGCCGGCAGGCAGGTTTCACAGATTAGGGAACTAAAGTTACACGGATAATAGGGAAAGGCATTTGGGGGAGCAGAGGGCACGGGATATTTGAGGTCATTGCGAGGAGTCCCGCGTCTCGCGGGACTACGAAGCAATCTCCGGAGCAGTTCAAATATAAGGAGATTGCTTCGCTCCGCTCGC
>DAOSXE010000031.1 GCA_035380285.1 bacterium
GGGTTCAGGGGAAGAATACAGAATACAGTATTCAGAATTCAGTAGCCCCCGACCTAACCCCCTGAAAAATTCCTTCCACAGGCCCGCCTGCCGCAGGCAGGTTTCACAGATGGGGAGTATGAAGGTGAGAAATCTTTTTAAGAAGACCCGGGCAGATAAACGGTACGAAATTGTCGGAAAATCACCTGTTGTTTCAGTCTTTGAGCGTTTTTTCGGACAAATGTCCGAAAAAACGCTCAACAACGGGTGTTGTATCTGTGCAATCTGTGGACCTTTTCCTACCCCCTGAATCTCAATCGGAGATCAGAGATACCCCAGGGCCCGCATTTCCTTTTCCACCTCGGGAGTCATTTCCGCCGGGGAACTTTCGGCCGGAGAGCCCATGCGGTCGATAAAAGCGGCTTTAGCCCTTTGTCGTTCCTCGGCCGTCGACCGCAACCGCTCCCGCTCGCGGGGATCGCGGGAGACGATATTGTCGGATTCGCGGGGATCTGAAGCCAGGTCATAAAGCCTTTCCGGAGCTTCGTTCGAGTAGGAGAACCCTTTCTCCTCCACCCGCACCGTCCCCCCGGGCTTGATCACGGAAAAGCTGACGATATCGGGACGATAGGGAGCCCCTTTCCGAAGAAACGGGAGCATGGATATTCCCTGGATTTCGCCGGAATCGATCCCCAGTAGATCGAGCACGGTGGGAAAAACGTCCACCGTTCTGGCCGTTTCCCGCACACGTCGCCCGGCCATCTCCCCTCCGGGGAATCTGACCATGAGGGGGACGTGGAGTTCCTGAACGTAGAGGTGCAGGTGGCCACGATTGCCGTGCTCGTAAAATTCCTCCCCATGGTCGGAGAGAAGAACGAATATGGTCTTCTCGAAGAGGTCTCGTTCTTTAAGGAGCTCGACAATATCCCCGAATATGTGATCGGCGAAGAAAACGCCCCCGTCGTAAAGGGCTATCAGATGAGCCAGATGAGCGGGATTCGAGGAATCGAACGCTTCCCAAAAGAGCTGGGCTCGGTCTTCCTTGGGGCGCACGGCCAAGTCGGCGTATCCCGCGGGGAGGCCGGCCACCCTGACTCCGGGCTCGAGAAATCGGGACCGGTACGATTCCGGCCCGTAAATATAAGGGTCGTGAACGAAAAAGTGGTGGATGAACAGAAAGAAAGGCCGGTTTCCTCCTTGCGCCTCGTCCAGGAACCTCGATACTCCGGAAGGGACCGGATCGAGCCCGTCGGTGTCCCGGCTGAAGCTGGCTTCGTATCGTTCGAAACCCCGGGAAAAACCCTTGTCGGCGGGAAGGTTCCCTTTACCGACGAAGGCGGCGGTGCGGTAGCCGTGCCGGCCGAGGATCTCGGCCAGCGTCTCGATGCGGGGGGAGAGGACGATCCCCTTGTCCTTGTTGAAATTGGCTATCTGGTGAACGTCGGGCATCATCCCGGTGAGAATGGTCATATGCGAAGGCGAGGTATGGGGGGACTGGCTGATCGCGCGTTCGAAAAAAACACTTTCCCGGGCGAAAGCGTCGATGTTGGGAGAGGTTTTCCTGGGGTTGCCGTAGCAGTGCAGCCTGTCGGCACGGAGGGTGTCGATGGAGACCAGCACCAGGTTGGGGGTCGGCGGCTGTTTTTTCGCCGCTGCCGGGGCGGGCGCGGAAAGCGGGCTCAGGGGCGATCGGCCTAAAACCTCATAAGCTTCCGGCCGGGTCGGGCGCTCGCGGGCCAGTCTGGCGGCGAGGGCACGGGCTTCGGCGGGTCGATCGAGCTGACGTAGAAGCTCCGCCTTTTTGACTTCCGTCTCGTAGTCTCCCGGTTTCAATTTGACGACCCTATCCAGTGTCTGCAGGGCGGTCTCGGGACGGTCGAGTTCTTCGTAAGCTCGCGCCAGCAGCGTCAGGATGGCCGCGGAATCCTTTTCGACGCGCAGGCCTCGCCGGAGCACGGCCGCGGCTTCATCCGGGTGGCCTTGTTGCAGCCAGAATTCGCCGATGGAGAGGAAAACGGTGCCGTTCCGGGTCGAATTCGACAGGACTTCCTCGAAACAGGCCCGAGCCGGTTCCAAGTCCTCCAAGGCGCCGAGGCACATCCCCCGGAAGAGCTGCACCGTGAGGACGTCCGCGCCTGCTTCGCGGGCATTTTCGAAGGAAGCGAGCGCTTCCCGGTACCGGCCGCAGCGGTACTGCTCGACTCCCTGTTGGAACGTTTCTTCCCCGGAAACGGCCTTGCCCGATGGAGGCATGCCGAACGCCAGGATCAGAGCCAGGCTCGCAAGCTTCATGCCGGCAGTATAGCAAAAACGGAAGAAACCGGAAAATCAGCTTTGCCCGTCGGCGCCGGGGGAGAGCAGCCCCATGATTTCGATGTGGGCGGTGCGGGGAAACATGTCGTAGAGGCGGATCGGTCCGAGAAATCCGTATCCGGCCTCGAGCAGAACCCCGCAGTCGCGGGCGAAGGTGGCAGGGTTGCAGGAGATGTACGCCAGGGCGCGGGGATGTCCCCGGAGAAGTTCTTCGATCAACCTTTCGGGCAGCCCCCCCCGGGGCGGATCGGCGAGAATGACGTCTCCCTCGCGGATGAGGCCGCCCAACCCCTGGGCTCCGTCCCATGAAATCTCCTCGACGTTGGCCAGATTCCTGCGGTTGTGGCGGAAATCGCCCACCGCCGACGGGTGAATTTCGAAGCCGAGAACCTCGGGGAAACGTTCCGCCAGGGAGACGGCGAAGAGCCCGACGCCGGTGAAAAGATCGAGGAGCCGGCCTCCTTCGGGGAGCGTCTCCCGCAGGTCGTCGACGACCAGTTCGGCGGCGGCGGTGTTCATCTGAAAAAACGAGTCGGGGCTGACCCGGAACCGGTTTCCGGCAAGCTCCATTTCCAGCGCTCCCCCCTCGACCACCCGCTCTCTCCCGTACTCGGCGACGGCCAGCAGCGGCTCCGCCCCGGATTCGCCGGCGACGTTTCCGGCGCGCAGGGTAAGTTTATCCGGGGTCCGGGCGGCCTGGCGCAGACTCCACCGCCCCAGGGCCTCCCGGATCCGCGGCCGAGCTATCGGGCAATCCCCGATATCGACGATCTTCCTGCTCTTTTTGCGGTAATAGCCGAGCGCGCCGTCCGCCCCGCGAAGATGGATGGTGTTTCTGTATTCCAGAGCGGGCAACTCTCCGAAGGCGCGGGAAAACGGGTCGATCTGGACTTCCCGCCGCATGATTCTCCGTAAAACTTCGCCCGCGATCCCTTCCTTGATCGCTCGTTCCCGGCCGTACTCCATGTGCTGAAAATCGCAGCCTCCGCACGCCGGGAAGAACGGGCAGACCGGGACCGTCCTCTCCGGGGAAGGTTCCAGAACCTCCCTGACTTCGGCCCACCGGATCCCCTTGGCTTTTCCGGTGACTTCCGCCTCCACCGTCTCCCCCGGGAGCACCGCCCGGCAGAAAACGACACCCCCGTCGTCCCGGATCAGGCCGTACCCTCCGGCCACCACCTTCTCTATCCTCCCCACGATCGTCATCGCGCGAACTGCCGGAGAGTCTCCGCGAACGGCGGGCGGATCACGCCGCGTTCCGTGATAAAAGCCGTGACGAGCCCGTGGGGAGTGACGTCGAACGCCGGGCAATAGGCCGCGATTCCTTCCGGGGCGATTTTTTTTCCGCCGAAGGAAGTCAATTCTTCCGACGACCGCTCCTCGATCGGGATCCCGGAACCGTCGGGGAGGGAAAGATCGAGCGTGGTCGAGGGCCACGCCATATAAAACGGGATCCCGTGGGCCCGAGCCAGGAGGGCCACACCGTACGTCCCGATCTTGTTGGCCGCGTCGCCGTTGGCCGCCACTCGATCCGCGCCGGTGATGACCAGGTCTATGCGCCCTTCTTTCATGACCTGGGCCGCCATGTTGTCGCAGATCATGGTCGCGTCCACTCCCATGTGATCGAGTTCCCAGAGGGTGAGCCGGGCGCCTTGGAGCAGGGGCCTGGTCTCGTCGGAATAAACCGCGATCCGTTTCCCCTGCTCATGCGCGGTATAGATAGGCGCCAGGGCGGTGCCGTAGCCGGATGTGGCCAGCCCGCCGGCGTTGCAATGAGTGAGGATGCCGTCCCCGTCCCGGATCAGGTCGGCCCCGGCCCGGCCCATGGCCCGGGACATCTCCAGGTCTTCCTCCCGAATGGCCTGGGCTTCTCCGATCAGGATATCCTTGAGGGCCGTCACCCCGGCGGAAGCATGTTCCCGCGCGATCCGCTTCATCCGCCCCAGGGCCCAGAAGAGATTGACCGCCGTGGGCCGGCTCGTGGCCAGGTAGTCGGCGGTCTCCTCCACCTCATCTAAAAAGCCCGCGGACTCCGTTTGCCGGCTGCGCGCCATCACGGCGGCCAGCCCCATGGCGGCGGCGATTCCGATGGCCGGGGCGCCTCTCACTCTCAAGCTCTTGATGGCTTCCCACATTCCTTCCCGGGTGTCGATCTCCACGATCCTGTATTCGCCGGGCAGCAGCGTCTGATCGATGATCGCCACTTTTCCGTCTTTCCACTCCACGGTTTTGATTTCCATTTGGCGCGGCTCCCTTCCTTAGTGCGTTCCGGTCATCCTGCCAGTAGAAAATACCCTATCGCCACGAGATTGTGGAGGGAATGTATCAAGACCGGCGCCGTGACGGTTCGCGTGCGCTCCAAGATCGCGGCCAGAAGCATGCTCAGGAAAAATACCGCCGGGGTGGCGGCCCCGAGCGGGTGCATGAGAGCGAAGATGAGAGAGGAGAGAACGATCGCCGCCGGCGCCGGAAAAGAGCGCCGCAGGCCGCCGTAGACGATACCCCGGAAAACCGTCTCCTCGGCCAGAGGTCCCAGAACCAGGGCGGCTAAAAGACCTGCGGCGACATTAGGCCATTGTCCGCCCGAAATCAGCCGGAGCAGGTCGAAACCCGGAAAATCCCGGGCGGCGGGGGCCGGACCCGCGGGGAGCACGCTCAAGGCGATCAGAAACGGCAGGAAACAAGCATACGCCCGAAGACCGCGCAGCGCAGCGCGGCCGGCGCCCCGGAAGGAAGGAACGAGCAGGGCCCGGTCCCGGGGATGGAAGCGGGCCCATACGGCCACCACCAGCAGCACCGGGGTAAAGAACAGCCATGCTCGGACCGCCGCCTGGGGCCCGGGGCCGGGCGCCCCCCCCGCCGCCTCCAGGATCCGGCTCCAAACCACCCATCCGGCGGTTGCGGCGCCGGCGGTCGCCGGGCCCCAACCGGCGGTAAATTCCGGGGTGAAGCGGAGGAGCCGCCCCGGAAAGAATCTCAAAGCCACCCGAACCAGCCCAGCTCGAAAACCTCGGAGATGGTGGCGACGGCCAGAACCAGAGCATAGGCGGTGAGCAGGACCAGGGCGATGCCGGCTTTATAGCGGCGGAAGAAAGGGAATTCGGCCTTGAAAAGGCACCAGGCCAGGGCCGCGATCCAGAATATCAGGGTCGCGAGGAGGAATATCTGCTGCGGGGTTCCCATCTCCGGGAAAAGTTGCGAAATACCCAGCAATATCCCGGTGATCGCCGCAATCAGCAGAAGTGTCGCCTCTCCGTGCGCCTTGAGGTAGTCGATCATGATCAATCTCCTGCCGGTTTCATGGTCAGTTCGATTTTGAGTTTCATATCCAGGTCGATACCCTCGTCGGGGGAAAGGCGGGGGATCAGGATCGTCACACCGAACTCCTGATCCAGGCTGAGACCGGTTTCCAGCAGTCTCCCCCGTATCCGGTCGAAGAGAAAATACCCGTCGGTTTTCTGTTCGAACGCCCGCAGCGTTCCCGGCCCCGAACCCGCCGACGGTTCTTCCATGAACAAGCTCCCGCGCAAGGAAATTCTCGCCGGATTTTCCTCGGGTTCCGATTCCACGGTGTACGTCTGCAGGGCGGCGAAGGTTTCTCCGGAAGCGAAACGATCGGCGAGCTGAGGAAGTTGCAGCACCAGTTTTCGCTCCCAACTTTCGCCCGGATGCACGGGGTCCGCGGGCAGCTCGGGCTGGGCCGCTTCCAACAGTTCCCGGAACCGGATATACGGAAACGCGCCGGAAAGGGAATCCGGGGTCTCGATAGCTTCGATTTTCCCTCGAGGGGTCATGACCAGTTTGAATGTTTTGCCCGCCACCCCCTTGAGCAGGAAATTCTTGTCGTCGGGGGGGACCGAGTTCAGGAGCTGATCGCCGTCGTACGTTTCGATACCCCCGCCGTCGATGACCACCCGCAGTTTACGCCCCCCCTGTTCGTCGACTACCTCGAAATGGATATCCTTATATTCGACGTCGAAGACCGCGTTTCCCGTGACGCTCACTTCCCGCGTGCGGAAGACGGTCTTCAGCGACCCTTCTATGGAAATCGGGAATTCGGTTTCCTCCAGTTCTCCCAGCGCCGAAGGGTGGGAAGCGTGTACCGTCCCCCGGCCGGAGATGGCGAGGGAATAGGCAAAATCGCGGCCCGCCTGAAAACGGTACCTCAGGGAAATCCCCTCGGGCGCGCGGCGGCAGGAAAGCGGGGCCGGCATCAAGACCAGAGCGAGCAGGAAAAAAACGACGCCGCCGCTTCTTCCGGCGCAACCCGTCACGTGCCTCACCGCTCGGGAACGGCGCCGGCCGGAGCCGCCTTTCCCGGCGCCGCGGACGCATTTCCCGGCGCGGCGGGGATGCCCTGGATTTTTTCCAACAGCCGGTTGACCGTATCGGCCATACCCGGCTCGGCCGCCAATCCTCTCAACCCGGCGATGGCGATCTCTTTGTAGAACCAATCGATTCGGGGATCGTCCAGAATTTCCACCAGCGCCTCGGCCGATTCCGGGACGGGGGTGTGGGACAAATCCCAGATCGCCGCTTGGCGGATCTGATCGGGGCGGGCGGAATCGTAGAAAATCCGCTTGAGCACGGGCACCACGCGCGGATCGCCGATATACCCCAGCATCTGCATGGCCGGCAGGAATTCCGAAGCTTCATCCCCGGCGGTGAAACCGACCAGAAAATCCTGATAGCGCTGATAGTCACGGTCCATTCCGCACAAGGTCATGGCCGCCGCCATCTTGATCCGAGGATCGGAGGTCTTCTGGAAAAGGCTTTCCAGCGCCGGCGCCGCCGGAGAATAGCGGGTATGGTGGATGACCATGATCAGATCGTATTCCATATAGGGGGGAGCGCCGGGAAGCGCTTCCAGGGCGGCCCGGCCCGCGTCGGTTCCGCGTTTGACCAACTCGAATTTGGCCGGCGCTCGAACTTCGGAATCATCGTTGCGCAGTTGTTCGATCAAGGCGGAGATGGGCACCGGCGTCGCCGTCGGCGTCGCCGCGCCGGCTCCGGAGGCGATGAAAAGCCATACTGCCGCTGCTATCGTCGATTTCATGGACAATCTCCTGGTTGTTACCGGGACTCTAACACTCCGGGAGAAGATTGGCAATCCCCCACCCTTCCAACACCTTCAGAGCGTCGTCATCGGTAAGATCGTACCGCAAAGGCGTTACCGAAACCCACCCCCGGGCCAACGCCCGGCTGTCGGTGCCGTCGCCCTCCTTCGAAAACTCCAGATCCCCTCCCAGCCAGAAGTAATCCCTTCCCCTGGGGTCGACCCGCTTCTCGATCACTTCCCGGTAACCGGCCGTCCCCTGCCTGGTTATCCTGATCCCCTTGATTTGTTCCAGAGGCAAGGCCGGGACGTTACAGTTAAGCAACACTCCGGCCGGGAGTCCTTTCTGAAGGATGGTTTCGGCCAAACATCGGGCTACGCGGGCGGCGGTTTCGAACTCGGCGGCGGTGAAGGAATCGAGGGAGACGGCCAGGGCGGGGAGCCCCATGATCGCCGCTTCCACCGCCGCCGAAACCGTGCCGGAGTAAATAACGTTGATCCCGGCGTTGGGGCCCGGATTAATCCCCGAAACGACCAGGTCGGGGCGGCGCGCCAGCAGTGATTTCACCGCCAGTTTCACGCAATCGGCGGGAGTTCCGTCGACGGCGTATCCGAACAAGCGCTCCCCCCGGTGGACGCGGGCCGCCCGCAGCGGGCGGTTGAGGGTGATGCCGTGTCCGACGGCGCTGCGCTCGGATTCGGGAGCGATGACGACGATGTCCCCTATCTTGGCCGCTTCCTCGGCCAGAACCCGCAGGCCCGGGGCGTTGATGCCGTCGTCGTTGGTGATCATGATCAGGGGCTTCATGTCGAGAGGTCGTCCTTTCTTGTTCGGGGAGCGAAGGCCTTGCCCTTCAGACTATTCCAGACCGCCCAGAGAAACCAGCGAATGTACTCGGGGGCGACCTTGCATATCCTGAAGTGAGATTGGCCCGATGTCCGGTCCTTCCACCGTGTCGGAATCTCGGCGATCTTGAATCCGTGCAGATGGGCTTTGACCGTCAGTTCCAACCCCGTGGTGTAATTGTCCGAGCGCAGGATGCCGATCTCGTCCAGGATCGAGGCCCGGTACATTTTATAGGCATTGGTCGCGTCGTTGGTGGGGAGGCCGATGACGATCTGGAGGGTTTTTCCCAACAACCTGGAGAGCAGGTGCTTGAAGCGATCGAAGTGCTCGCCCTCCCCGCCGGGGATATAGCGGGAGGCCGATACCAGGTCGTACCCTTCCTTGATTTTCTCCAGCATGGCCGGGATATCCTCGACGTCGTCCGACAAATCCGCCATGACCGCCACCACCACCCCCGATTCGACCTCCTCGTAGGCGCGGTTCAGGCACCGGCCCAAACCGTGATTGCCCCGACGGTTGATAAGAACCAGGTTGGAGGAACCTTTCAAGACCGACTCCACCCGCTCCCGGGTCCGGTCGCTGGAATTGTCGTTGACCACGATCAGCTTATAGGGAGTAGGTACGCGCTCCTGGATGGTGCGGATGACCCGGATGGTTTCGGCTATGCCTTCCTCCTCGTTGAAGGCGGGAACGATGATGTTGAGAAAATAGGGGTTCGCCTTCATTCCCCCCGCTCCAGGATCAACGTTACCGGGCCGTCGTTGACCAGGTCGACTTTCATCGTCGCTCCGAAAACCCCGGAGGAGGCCGCGATCCCTTTCGCCGAGAGCGCCTCGATAAAAATCCGGTACAGCTTCCGGGCGACCTCCGGTTCGGCGGCGGCATCGAACCCGGGCCGGCGTCCTCGCCGACAATCGCCGTACAGCGTAAACTGCGAAACCACCAGGGCTTCCCCGCCGGTTTCCAGAAGCGATAGATTCATCTTCCCCCCCGCGTCTTCGAAAATCCTCAACTCCGCGATTTTGCCTGCCAGCCAGAGAGCCTCCCGGTCGGTATCGCCTCTGCCCACGCCGAGCAGGACCAGCACCCCCTTCCCGATGCTTTCCCGAAAACCGCCTTCGGCTTCCACCGAGGCCCGGTCCACTCTCTGCACCACCGCTCTCAAATTCGGCCTCCGGCTGCGGCACGCCGCCGAGAACCCGCTAAGATCCTGAAAATACCGATCCCCTGTAGTATCATCTCTGCTGTTCCCTCTTCCCCTCGGGGAAGGTCGACAACGTTTTCCCGGGGTGTGGAGAAATGTACCGTCTGCGCATGCGACTGACAACCATTAACCTGCCCCGCCCGGCGCCGGGGCCCGGGGGAGCGAAGAACGGTGGAGATTGAGGAAACGGTTGCGGGATTGGATAAGCTGAGTTCCCCCTGCCGGCTCTGTCCCCGCCGCTGCGGGGTCGACCGCGGCGGCGGCGAGATGGGGTGGTGCCGGACCGGGAACCGGCCGCTGGTGGCGGAAATCTGCCTCCATCGCGGCGAAGAACCCGCGATATCCGGCCCCCGGGGCATCTGCAACGTTTTTTTCGCTCATTGCACCCTGCAGTGCCTGTATTGCCAGAATAACCGGATCAGCTCCAACCGGGTCGAACATCCCGGCTGGATCGGTTCCCTCGACGAGTTGACGGAGGCTGTCTGCTCCGTTCTCGATCAGGGCGCGTCCGGGCTGGGTTTGGTCTCCCCCACCCACCAGCTCCCGGCGGCGGCGCGGTTGATTCGGGACCTTCGGCGCCGGGGCCGACGCCCGGTCGTGGTCTACAACACTTCGGGATACGAACGGGTTGAAGTGTTGCGGGAGCTGGAGGATCTGGTCGACGTTTATCTTCCCGATCTCAAATACCTCGATCCCGAAATCGCCGGGGCTTGGTCGGGCGCCCCGGATTACCCCGCCGCTGCCGCCGACGCTCTTCGAGAAATGTACCGCCAGAAGGGTTCCCTGCTCCGGTTCGATCAGGACGGGGTCGCCGTTTCCGGCATGATCGTCCGCCATCTGGTTCTTCCGGGCGCGGTCGAGAACACCCGGGATTGCCTGAGGTTCATTGCCGGGGAGCTTTCCCCGCGGCTCCACGTCTCCCTGATGGCGCAATACCATCCCATCCCGGCCGTGGCCGGGGTGCCCGGACTCGACCGGCGCCTGCGGAGAAGCGAGTACGATTCGGCGGTCGAAGAACTCGGACGTCTGGGCCTCGACCGGGGTTGGACCCAGGAACTGGAGAGTCACGGGTACTATCTCCCGGATTTCGAAGGGCCGCAGGTTTTCCCCGACACCTGAGCTCCGGCGGCAATGATTGAACGCCGCGGTCTTTGCTGTATAATCGGCGCCATGAAGAAGGTACGGCAGCGCCTGATATTTTTCGCCGGCGTTTTCCTCGCGGTCATGGTCCTGGGAACCGTGGGGTTCCGGGTTCTGGAGTCGTCGCGCTTCCCGTCTCTCTTCGACAGTTTTTACTTCACCATCGTTACCGTCTCCACCGTCGGCTACGGAGACATGTCGCCCGCGACCTCGCTCGGAAGAGCGCTGGCGGGCTTGGTCATCATCCTCGGGGCCGGAACGTTTCTCGGCGTCCTGGCCAGCGGCACCGACCTGCTCCTTTCCCGGCGGGAAACCGACAGCCATCGCCGCAAAGTCTACATGCTCATGGGAGTCTTTTACGCCGAACTCGGCGACGAACTGCTGGGCCTTTTCTCCCGGGCCGACGGAAACATCGACGGGCTTCGTTCGCTTCTGGGGGTGAAGGTAGACTCGGGCGAAGAGTTCTTTCGGGCTCTCCGGGATCGATCCGAATCGTACCGGCCCGCGCTGGACATGGAAAAAATCAATCTCTCCTCCCTCCGCGACCTTCTGACCGGCGTCCGCCCCAACCTGGTGCGGCTGCTGGAAAACCCCATCCTCGAAGAGCACCGTTCCTTCACCGACCTGCTCTGGAGCACCTTCCATCTCGCCCAGGAGCTGTCGCTGCGCCGCAACGTCTTCAACCTCCCCGCCGCCGACCGCCGCCACCTGGGCGGGGACGTCGCCAGGGTTTACGGTAGACTCATCGGCGGCTGGGTCGACTACATGCAGCATCTTTGGAAGGCCTACCCCTACCTCTACTCCCTGGCGGTGCGCACCAACCCCTTCGACCCCGGCGCTTCTCCGGTCATAACCGACGAAAAACCGGCATCGAACAAGGAGGCGAAAACCGCGTGATCGCAATCGTGGAAAAAATCGAGCACCTGGTCGTGGTCGTTCTCCTGATCATGATGATTGCGGTCATACTCTGCGGAACCGCATGGATGGGATGGGAAACGGTCCGGCAGCTTTTGACGCCGCCCCTTTTTCTCCTCGACACCTCCAAGATGATGGAGCTTTTCGGCCTTTTCTTCATGATCCTGATCGGCCTGGAGCTGCTGGAGACGGTAAAAACCTATCTGAGCGGCAATCAGCTTCACGTGGAAGTCATCTTCCTGGTGGCGATGATCGCGGTGGCCAGAAAAGTCATTATCCTGGATATGAAGCACCTCGACCCGGGGGTGCCCCTGGGAATCGCCGTTCTCATCATCTGCCTGGCCGGCGGATACTTCCTGGTTCGGCGGGCCTCCTCTTCCGCCAAGCCCGAACATGTTCAGAAAAAAAATAACGCCGGCTGAGCGCGGGGACCGGGCTGTCCTGCGCGCCCGCTCTCTCGACGGGGCCGAGGGCCGCGATCTCCTGCGTCAACTCCAGGGCCTGGCCGCGGCCGGGGTGTCCTCTTTCTCCCTGGACCTTTCCGCAATCCCGGCTCTCAACAGCCTGCAGGCGGCCTGGCTGTTCCGCATCCGCGAAGAGGCTCGGCGCGGCGGTCTCGAACTCAAAATCGAGGGCGAAGACCGGTGCGTCCGGGAGTTTCTGCAGATGGTCACCCCGGGAATGCGCCCTCCCCCGCCCCCGGTTCCGCCGGAAAGAAACCCGGTGGTCAGGGCGGGCGGCGCCGTCCTGAACGTGGTCCGGGAAGCGGGGCAGGTTTGGAACATCATCGCGGACGCGATTTACTGGTCGTTCATAGCGCCCTTCTCCGGAGGAGGGATCCGGGTCCGGGCCCTGATCGACGAGATCCACGAGATGGGGATCAAGGCCGTTCCCATAGTGGTTACGCTCAACCTGCTGCTGGGACTGGTCATCGCCATGCTTTCGGCCGCCCAGCTCGAGTTGTTCGGCGTTCAGATCTGGGTCGCCAGCCTGGTGGTTATCGGTTTCGCCCGGGAACTGGCCGTCCTTCTGACCGGGATCGTGGTCTCGGCCCGGACCGGTTCGGCCATCGCCGCGGAGCTGGCGACCATGAAGGTCAGCGAGGAAATAGACGCCCTGCGGGGGATGGGGCTGAGCGTGGGAAAATTCCTGATCGCCCCCAAGGTCATGGCCATTCTGCTCTGTATGCCCATCCTCACCGGGATCGGGTTCGTCTCCGGGGTTCTGGGGGGCTTCATCCTCGGTGTCTTCGCCCTGGGCTACAACATCGATCAATGGTGGTTGAAAACCTTGAGTTCGGCTCGGCTTCAGGACCTGAGCCAGGGCCTGATCAAATCCTTCGTCTTCGCCGTACTCATCGTGGTCATCGGGTGCCACAACGGCCTGCGCGTCACCGGAGGCGCTCGGGGGGTGGGAATGGGAACGACCCGGGCGGTGGTGATGGATATCTTCGCCATCATCGTCGCCGACATGTTTTTCGCAACCCTTTTTTACATCATTCTATGACCGCGGGCGGCTGTTCAAAACAATCCGGGTCGGCGGTGGCGGAAGTGCGGGACCTGGTCTGCCGCTACGGGGACCGCGTGGTCTTGAATTCGATATCTTTCGATATCCTCTCCGGCGAAATACTCTGCATCATCGGCGGCTCCGGCTGCGGGAAGACCACCCTCCTTCGCCACCTGGCCGGGCTTCTGAACCCCGCCGCCGGAACCATCCGGTTCTGGGGCGAGAACATCGTCGATATGAACGAAGACGAGCGCTCCGCCTTTTCCCGGCGTATCGGCATCGCTTTCCAGGGGGGGGCGCTTTTCAACTCCATGACCGTGGGCGAGAATATCGCTCTGCCCATCGAAGAGCACGGCATCGTCGATCCGTCCCTGGTCGGAATCATGGTGGAAATGAAACTGGGGCTGGTGGGACTGGGCGGTCTGGAGAACACGATGCCCTCCGAGCTTTCCGGAGGGATGGTCAAGCGGGTCGGCTTCGCCCGCTCGATCGCCACCGACCCCGAAGTCGTTTTTTTCGACGAACCATCGGCGGGCCTCGACCCCATCACTTCCGCCGGGCTGGATCAGCTCATTCTCAAGATCAGGAAGTTGACCGGGTCGACCCTGGTGGTGGTCACGCACGAACTGAACTCGATCGAAACCATAGCCGACCGGATCCTGATGTTGGACGAGGGGAAGATCGTTTTCATGGGGACCCCGGCGGAGGCGTCCCGGAGCCGGGAACCCCGTCTCCGGCAATTTTTCGAACACCGCCCCGACGAAGGGATCGAACCCCATAACCGCTAACCCGGGAGATACGTTTCCATGGCCTCACGAGAACAGAAACTGAAGGCGGGCATATTCCTGCTGGCCGGACTGGCCCTGTTGGCCGC
The DNA here is from genome assembly GCA_035380285.1 of bacterium. Lineage (NCBI taxonomy): Bacteria > bacterium. The sequence continues at coordinate 13,835 of DAOSXE010000031.1, forward strand.
TATTTTCATCGTCGTCTATATGCAGGGCAAACAGCCCTACGATTACTACACTACCGAGTTCACCGAAAGCGTCACCGGCCTGCGCAAGGATGCCGACGTGGTCTATCAGGGCGTCCCGGTGGGGAAAGTCGTCGATATCTCCATCGGAAACAAGAACCAGGTAGTGGTCAAACTCGGGATCGTCCCCGGCAAAATCGTCCTCAGGCAGGGCATACAAGCCAGCCTCACCATCGGCAACATCATGGGAGGGGCGATCGTCGAGCTTTCCGGGGGGGATCTCCAGGGGAAACCGCTTCCTCCGGATTCCATCATCCCTACTTCTCCCTCGATTCTCGACAATATCCAGGAGGACCTCCCTCATATTCTCGGCGATATCCGCCAGATACTGGCTAAGATCGACAAAGCCATGGGAGACACCGAAGAGATCAAGATTCCCCAACTCGTCAGCAACACCGATGCCATGATCGTGACCGCCAACAAGGCCCTGCAGGATATCAGCGGTCTCCTGGATTCTTCGCAAAGCACATTGGGCACCCTGGAGAAGGAGACTCTGATGACCATGCAGAGCCTCCGCCAGGCCGCCCGCGAAATCGCCCGGGTGGCGGCCCAGTTTTCCCGGGACCCATCTTCCATCGTCCGGGGAAGCGTCGAACCCGATGATCCATACGCCCGATGACATCGAAAACCAACACCCAGCAGGAGCTGTAACGTGAAAAACACGATGATTTCGATTTTGGCCGGGGCCGCGGTCCTGACGGGCTGCTCCCGATCCTATCTCCCCACCCGGTACTACCGGATCGACACGGTGCCGGTGGTGGCGAGAACGACCGAACCGCTCGGCCTTTCGATCAAGATCGAGGAGATCTGGGCTCCCGCCTTCTACGGCGTCGACATGGTCTATCAGGACAACGCTTTCGAAGTCGGACAGTATCAGTACAGCCAGTGGACCGAACCGCCGAACCTGCTCCTATACCGGGCCGTTTTCAATTCCATCACCGCCAGCGGGCTTTTTTCGCGGGTGGACGGTCCCCTCGACACCGCCCGTACCGACCTGCTCCTGCGGGGAGAACTTTTCCGGTTCGACCAGGTGCTCGACGGGGAGGGGACTTCGGCGCAATGCCGGTTCAGCCTGATTTTAATCGATCTTGCCACCGATCTTCCGGTCTGGTCCTTCACCGCCGACAAACTCGGGCGCCAGAAGGAAGAAGGCGCTTTCGCCGAAACCATGAGCGGACTGGTCGCCGAGGCGATGGCGGCGATGGTCGAGAGCCTGGAGCAGTCTCCCCGGCTCAGGGAGTTGGCCCGTGCCGGCCGGAAGGGAGCGGGAGAAGCGGGGGGGGAAGGCGCGCCCGGCTCATGATCGGAATCCGGGATCTGGAGAAGGACTACGGGGAACGGTGCCTTTTCCGGGAGGCGTCGTTCACCGTCGGCCCCCGGGAAAGGGTGGGCCTGGTAGGTCTGAACGGTTCGGGAAAGACCACCCTCTTCCGGTTGATCAGCGGCCGGGAGGAAGCCGACGGCGGCGAGATCGTGATCCCCCGCGGCTATCGGATCGGATGGCTGGAGCAGGAAAGCGAATTCGAATTCGGCACCGTCCTGGCCGAAACTTGCCGCGGGCTCGATCCCGAACTGTCCGGAGAACGCTGGCGGGCGGAAAAAGCGCTTTCCGGGCTCGGTTTCTCCGAATCCGATTTTTCCCGCTCGCCGGACGAGTTTTCGGAAGGCTACCGGGCCCGGATAGCCCTGGCCCGAACCCTGGTCTCCGAACCCAACCTGCTCCTGCTCGACGAACCCACCAATTTTTTGGATATCCTCTCCATCCGCTGGCTGGTGCGTTTTCTCCAGGGATGGAAATACGAGTGCATGATCGTCAGCCACGACCGCTCCTTCCTGGATGCGGTGTGCACTCATATCGTGGGCATCCACCGCCGCCGGATCAGAAAAATCGCGGGACGGACCTGGGACTACTACAGCATGATCGCACGGGAGGAGGATACCTGGGAGAAGACCCGGCTGAACGAGGAACGGCGGCGGAAGCAGGTCGAAGAGTTCATCGGCCGTTTTCGAGCCCAGGCGCGTCACGCCGGGCTGGTCCAATCGCGGATCAAAGCCTTGGAAAAACGCGGCGTCCGCGAACGGTTGGAGAAGATAAGGACGTTATCGTTTTCTTTCACGCCCGCTCCATCCCCGGCCCGTTACGTCCTGGAAGCGCGCGAGCTCGACTTTGCCTGGCCCGGGTCGAGCCCCCTTATCCGCGATTTCAATCTGACGGTGGAGAAAAACGACCGTATCTGCATAGCCGGCCCCAACGGCAGGGGGAAAACCACCCTGTTGCGCCTTCTGGCCGGGGAACTCTCCCCCGACGCGGGGACGGTCCGAATCCACCCCCGCGCCTGCCCCGGCTTGTTTTTCCCCGCTCACGCTTCCCGGCTGCACGGGGAACGTACCGTGGAGGAGGAGGTGGCTTCGGCACGCGAACGCGCCGATCGGCAGGAGACCAGGAGGATCTGCGGGGCCATGCTCTTCGGCGGCGACGACGCCCTGAAAAAAATCGGGGTGCTTTCCGGCGGGGAACGCTGCCGGGTCCTGCTGGCCCAAGTGCTGGCTTCCCCGGCAAACCTCCTCCTGCTCGACGAACCCACCCACCACCTCGACCTCGATTCCTCCGAAGCTCTGTTGGAGGCTCTCGATCAGTTCCCCGGCGCCGTGATCGTCGTCACCCACAACGAGCACTTCATCCGCCGTCTGTCCGGCCGCTTGGTAGTCTTCCCCCCGTCCGGGGGGCATATGATCTACCCCGGCGATTACGACGACTTCGTCTCCGACGGCGGTTGGGAAGAAACTTCCGCCGGCGGATCGCGCCCGGAGGCCGAAGCCGTGAACCGGAAAGAAGCCCGGCGGCGCCGGGCGGAGATCAACCGCCGCCGGGCCGCCGATCTGGAGCCGCTGGAGCGTCGGGCCAGGGATCTCGAGGAACGGATCGCGATCGGAGAAGAAACGATCGCCCAAGCCGACCGGGACCTGATCCGCGCCTCCCGGGAAACGGACAAGGAAAAGATCGTCGAGCTTTCCCGTCTCCGCGCCGCCGCCGGGGAAGAGGTCGCCGCTCTCTACCGGGAGCTGGAAGATGCCGCCTCCCGGTTGGACCGGGCTCGGGACAGCTACGCGGCCCCAAGCCCTTCCTGACCGCCTTTCTCCTCAGCCGCCGAGGACGGCGATGGCCGTGGATACGTTTCCGAACGGGGCGCTGACCTGGAAACCGCGGACCGCGCCTTCCAACGCCGCCACGGCTTCCCGGGCGATGGCGATCCCCGTCGCCTTCTGCTCCTCCTTGTCCCGGGCCGCCGCCATCCGCCGCATAACCTCGTCGGGCACGATCACCCCCGGGACCTCGTTGCGCATGAACTCGGCGTTGCGGTAGCTGGCCAACGGCCAGATCCCGGCGATGAAGGGAAGCCCCGTGTCGGCGGTCCGTTCCAGGAACGCCAGCAGCGGTTCGACCGCGAAGACGGGCTGGGTGATGACGAACTCGGCCCCCGCCTCGGCCTTGAGCCGGAGACGTTCGATCTCCCGCTCCATGTCGATGGCGTTGGGGTCGGCCCCGACCCCGATCAGGGCCCGTGTGGGCGGATCCACTGACTTCCCCCCCAGGTCGAGCCCGCAGTTGAGGTCGTACTGGATCCTGACCATTCCGATGGAATCGACGTCGAAGACCGCCGAGGCGTAGGGATAGTCGCCGAGCTTGGGGGGGTCGCCGGTCACGAAGAGAAAATTCCTGATCCCGACGGCGGCGCACCCCAGGAGGTCGGCCTGGGCCCCGATCAGGTTGCGGTCTCGGCAGCAGAAATGGAGGATGGGCTCTATCTCCGCTTTCTCCAGGATCTGCTGGGCCGTGACCAGGGGCGAGATCCGCGAACTGGCCCTGGGTCCGTCGGGGATGTTGATGGCGTCGATTCCGGCCTCCCGGCAGAGCCGGGCTTTTTCCACGGTTTTCTCCAGGAGATATCCCCGGGGAGGGGTGATCTCGACCGACGTAACCGTTTCCCCGGCGGCCAGTTTGGAGGCGAACCGCGATTTCTCCGCGGTCGGGACCGGGGCCAGGCGGGGAGCCTCCGCTGTCCGCACCGGCGCTTTCTTCTCCAACACCGTCACCTCCAGGGGACGGAGGCTGCGTACCAGGTCCCGGATATGCTCGGGACCGGTGCCGCAGCAGCCCCCTACCCCGCGAGCCCCCAGGCGGATGTAGCGAAGAGCGTAGGTAGTGAAATATTCGGGGCTGGTCATGAAGATGGTGCGCCCGCCCACGTTTTTGGGAACGCCGGCGTTGGGTTGGACGATCATGGGAAAATCGCAGAGCGGGCCTACCTTCTCCAGGGCCGAAAGCAGGCTTTCGGGGCCGCCGCCGCAGTTGATTCCCAGAGCCGTCGGCGAGCGCCCGCCGTCGCCCAGGGGAGCGATCAGCGTGGCGAACTCCTCGCCCTGGGGAGATTCGCCGGCCTGGTCCAGGACCAGGCTGATCACGAAGGGAACGTTCGGGACCAGCGCGGCCGCCCGGCAGGCCCGTTCCACGTCCAGCCGGGAAGAAAGGGTTTCGAAAATAATGAAATCCGCCCCTGCCAGCGCCTCGATCTGCCGGGCCAGAAACCGCGCCATATCTTCTTCCCCCAGTCCGGCGGGAGGAATGATCTCCCCCAGGGGTCCCACCGAGCCCGCAATCAGCGCTTCGCCTTCCCCGGCCTGCCGGGCCAGCCGCACGCCCGCGCGGTTGATTTCTTCGACCTTCTCGCCCAGTCCGAACTTGGATAATTGACAAAAATTGGCGGCGAAGGTGTTGGTGGTGAGCACCTGGGCGCCCGCTTCCCGGTAGCTGCGGTGGATGTCGAGAATCACCTCAGGCTCGGTCAGGCAGAGACCTTCGTAGGAAGTGTTGATGAAGAAGTTGCGCTTGTAGATCTCCGTCCCCATGGCGCCGTCGAAGACGACGATGCCTTCTTTGAGCTTTTCCCCGAGCGGATTGTCCCCCATCATGTCCTCCTTGGGGTTGCGGGCCAGGATGGGCAGAGTCTAACCCAGGGGCTCGGCCCGGTCAAGACGGGGACGGCAGTCTCCCCCACACCCCCAGGTGCCGGTCGCTGATCATCTCCACCGTCAGCCTTTCCAGCCCCGTCCGAATCAGCTGGTGCCGGACCTCCTCCGGGGTGAAGCCGGCCAGGAGGGAGTTGAAGAAATCGTGCTTGAGAATCTCCGGCTCCGCCCCGGAGTAGGTCTCGACCAGTTCCCGGGCCCGGGCCCGGGAAACGGGGCGGGCGAGGTCCACGACCAGGACCGCTCCGCCCGGCCGGCAGCAGGCCCGCACTTCCCGCCAGAGCGCGTCCGGGTCGGGGAGATGGTGAAGAAGGCTGTTGGAGATGACTGCGGCGCAGCCGCCGGTGGGAGGCAAGGCGCCGGGGACCCTCGCCGTGCGCAGTTTCACCCGTTTCTCCAGACCCTCCTCCCGCACCCGGCGCCGACCCCAGGCGATCATTTTCGGGGAAGCGTCGATGCCCACCAGACGGCAGGCGGGGTAGCTGCGGGCGAAGGCGGCCGTGATATCGGCCGGCCCGCAGCCCAGGTCGAAAACGACCCCTTTTCCGCCGAACCCGGGGAACGTCTCCCGGAACCGGTCGAGAAAAGCCCGGTTGGGAGCGGCGAAATCCGCCCGGGCGTAGGCCGCCACCTGTTCGGCCCCGTTCATGATCTCCGCTTCGGGCACTCGCTTCATGGTGGCGGCGATCATACTCCTTTCCGGGTCCGCCGGGAACCCGGATCCCGATCCGGGCTTGACCGCCCCCGATACCGCCGCTAGAGTAACGGCGGAATCGGGGCGCTTAGCTCAGCGGGAGAGCGCTACCCTTACAAGGTAGATGTCACTGGTTCAAATCCAGTAGCGCCCAGAAAGCCGAAGATAAGGGATATGGGGTAAGGGGTAAGGGGTAAGGGATGGGGGGGTACATAGACAAATGACGGATGTTCCGGGGTATCGACGTCTGAAAGTCTGGCAGAAGACTCATCAGGTTGCGCTGGATATCCTCGTATTGGTCGAAGCCTTACCCGAGAAAGCGGGTCTAAAGAGAATCATCGATCAGATCATTGGATCGGCTACCTCCGTCGGCGCCAATATCGCGGAGGGGAGCAACAGTCGAAGCGGGAAGGAATACATTCGTTATCTTGAAATAGCACTCCGTTCCGCCACGGAGACCGATAACTGGCTCCAGATTTGCAAGGATTCAATGGTCATAAAAAGGTATCTTGACATCGAACTGCTGATACGAATCGAGCAGTCCAATATAGAAACGATTAAAATGCTGTCAAAAATGATTTCTTCCTTGAAAAAGATGCGGATACAAGAAGCTGAAACGGGCTATATGGTGTATGAATCGGCTGAAAAATATGGTTGATTCCCCACAGGGGTTCGGATACCGTGTCCCTTAAATCTTGTCCCTTATATCTGTTGTTCAGGGGGGCGTAGCTCAATTGGTTAGAGTACCGGACTGTCGATCCGGGTGTTGCGGGTTCGAGTCCCGTCGTCCCCGTAAAAGGCCCCGGAGGTTTTCCTCCTGGGGCCTTTTACTTCGATCAGACGGGCGAGAACCCGCACACGGGCGAGCTTGTCCTGAGGAGTGAAACGACGAAGGAAGTCCCGTCGTCCCCGTAGAAAGGCCGGAGGGGAATTACCCCTCCGGCCTTTCTATTGGAATCAATGGCTCCCAAAACCGCAACACCCGGAGGGTGTTGTCCCGGTTCAAAGAACCGGGATCGTCCCCGTGAAAGACCCCGGTGGATATTCCCTACCGGGATTTTTACTTGGGTAATGGGAGACTCGAATCCGCTACACCTTGGTGTTGTCCCGGTTCAAAGAACCGGGATCGTCCCCGTAAAAGGCCCCGGAGGTTTTCCTCCTGGGGCCTTTTACTTCGATCAGACGGGCGAGAACCCGCACACGGGCGAGCTTGTCCTGAGGAGTGAAACGACGAAGGAAGTCCCGTCGTCCCCGTAGAAAGGCCGGAGGGGAATTACCCCTCCGGCCTTTCTATTGGAATCAATGGCTCCCAAAACCGCGACACCCGGAGGGTGTTGTCCCGGTTCAAAGAACCGGGATCGTCCCCGTTTCAAAACCCGGAAGGGGTCATCCATCCCGGGTCTTTCGTCATTAGGGAGAGGGTAACTTTCTATTTTTTTGTTGCCCTGGTTCACATATATGTTAACTTAGGGTTATGAGAACGATAATCTTTTACCGGACGGAATCTAGCCGATGTCCGGTGAAGGAATTTCTTGATTCTCTTAAGGCCCAACAGGCCCGGAAGGTAGTCTGGGTATTGCAGCTGGTGGAGGAACTTGATCGGGTCCCGGAGCAGTATTTCAAGAAACTGGTCTCCACCGATGATATCTGGGAAATCCGGGTCCGGACCGGCGGGGAGATCTTCCGGTTGCTGGGCTTTTTCGACGGGGCCAGCTTGATTGTTTTAAACCACGCATTTTCAAAAAAATCCCGAAAAACTCCGGCCGGAGCCATCAATCTGGCGGAAAACAGGAAGAGGGATTACCTGAGGAGAAAGAAGAGATGAGCGATGTCAAAAAGTATGTTGCGGAGAGAAAGACCCGCGACCCCGAGTTCGCGGAGAACTTCGAAATCGGATACGCCGACTTCAAGATCGGGGTCCTGCTCAAGCAGATCCGGGAAAGCGCCGGTCTGACCCAGGAAGAGGTGGCGAAGAAGCTGAATACCCGAAAATCGGCGATCTCCCGGATTGAGAACCACGCCGAGGACATCCGTCTCTCCACCCTGGAGAGGTTCGCCAAGGCTCTGGGAAGGCGGATCAAAGTTCAGGTTACCTGATCGCCGAGGAGTTGGATCTTCCAGTGCCCATTTTTAACCATCCGGAAGGCGATCTTCAGGCAATCCCAGACCAGCCATGCTCTGGGATGTCCGTCATGCCCGTGAAAGACCCCGGTGGATATTCCCTACCGGGATTTTTACTTGGGTAATGGGAGACTCGAATCCACAACACCTTGGTGTTGTCCCGGTTCAAAGAACCGGGATCGTCCCCGCAGATAAGGCCGAAGGGGAGTTCCCACTCCGGCCTTTGTTATCTTAGAAAGATACGCCCGCCGCCGCATTGCGGTTTATCCTGAACGAAATGGGGGCTGCCCTTCCCTCTTCCCCTCGGCAAACCGGAGAAAATTTTCAGCACCGAACGCGGTATTTCAGGAGGTGAGCCGGGTATACTTCGGGGCGAGCGGAGATATTCCCGTCGCCCGCCCGCAGCCTCACTCCGACGATCGGTATCTCGGTCCGTGCGGGATTTCTTCCTCCCCGTTCGAAAGACGATGCCCCGGGTTGGCCGTTATCCCCGTCAGCGGAGCCCAAGGAAAACGCCCCTCGGTTTCGTCGGTATCATCCCCGCCGGCTGAGCCTCAGTGAGGAGCAGAACCAAGAGAGCTTCGGCTGAACGCCTCTGCCGGTCGGTCCGAGTTTCGCCCGTCCCTTTCTCGGAAAAAAACACCATCCGGCCTTGCTCTCCCTTTCCGCGTTTACTACCATGTTTTTAATGAGTGTCCTTCGCGAGGCCGGTAACAGCCGACAAAAGGCCTCCTTGCTGAAAAGCGATTTTTGCCGTTCTTTACATGATCGGGGGTTCCCCATGAAGAAAGCGCTGGTTTCCTCCCTGTGCATCGGGGCTGTCATCGCTGTCCCCGTTGTCCTGTTCGCTCAGAACGTCACGCTGGAATACTCGACGTACCTGGGAGGAACGAATACCGACGAGGGGAACGCCCTGGCCGTCGATTCGGCCCTCTGCGCCTACGTGGTCGGCTACACCTACTCCAACAACTTTCCCACCTTCAATTCCTACCAGGCAAACTTCGGCGGCAACTACGATGTTTTCATCACTCGCTTTTCTTCGGCCGGCTCCTCGGTTCTCTACTCGACTTTTATCGGCGGTGCCAACAGCGACACCGGCTACGGCGTCGCCGTCAACTCCGCCTTCGAGGCCGTCGTCACCGGGTACACCTATTCCACCGATTTTCCCACCGTCAATCCCTACCAGGCCTCCCGGAATGCGGAATGGGATTTCTTCGTCGTCATGCTCTCCTCGACCGGCTCCTCGCTCATCTACTCGACGTACCTGGGAGGCAACGGCAACGACTACGGCCGGGCCGTCGCCCTCGACACCGACTCCAACGCTTACATCACCGGTTGGAGTCTGTCCTCCGATTTTCCCACCGTCAATCCCTGCCAAGCTTATTACGCCGGCTACAGGGACGTCACCGTATCCAAGCTCTCCTCGACCGGCTCGGAACTACTGTATTCGACCTACTGCGGAGGCTTCGACGACGACCAGGGATACGCCATCGCCGTGGATGGGGACGGCGAAGCGTGGGTCGGCGGTAGCACCGAGTCGGGCTTTTATCCTTACCTCTTCCCCACCGTGAACGCCTACCAGTCGAGCTTCGGGGGAGGAAGTTGCGATGCCTTCCTCTTCCGGCTCTCCTCCGACGGCGCGCGCCTGCTCTACTCGACCTATTTCGGAGGAAACGGGGATGATTATGCCTACGCCGTCGGCCTCGCTCCGGACGGGGGCGCCTGCCTCGTCGGGAAAGCGTCTTCGACCAATTTCCCCACCGTGAACCCCTTTCAGGCCTCCCGAGCTTCGAGCAGCGGCGACGCCTTCGCCGCCCGCTTCGCCCCCGGAGGCTCCTCCCTCGTCTATTCGACCTACATCGGTGGCGTCGACGGCAGCAGCCAGTTCCAGGGGATCGGGGTGGACGGCCAGGGCGGCGTCTTCGCCGGGGGCTATACCTATGCCGAATCCTTCCCGACCGTCAGACCCTACCAAGCGGGCATGCTCTCCACCAACGACGTCATCATCACCCGGTTCTCTCCCTCCGGTTCCTCCCTCGTTTATTCGACCTTCCTGGGGGGCACCCACAACGATTACGCCTACGGCTTCGCCATCGACGCCAACCAGGACGCCTACATAACCGGTTACACCAACGCCGTCGACTTCCCGACCGTCAACCCCTACCAAGCGTCCCGGGCGGGAAGCGAGGAGGTCTTCGTCACCAAGCTCAAACACTTCACCACGCCCAGTGCCACGCCGACGCCGGTCGGCTATAAAACGCCGACTCCGCCGCCCACGCCTCCCCCGCCGACCCCGACCCCGCCCTCGTCCATGACGCCCTCCCCGACGCCGGAAGGCTACCTCACCCCGACGCCGTCGCCGACGCCGATGGTTCTCGTCTTCGAGATCGGCACCTATCTGGGAGGGGCATCCGACGACTATTCCTACGACGTCTCCGTCGATTCCCTTGGGGATTTCTACGTCGTCGGGTACACCTATTCCGACGATTTTCCCACCGTCAACCCTTATCAGGCGGCCCGTACCGGCGCCGACGCCTTTTTAACCAAGTTCTCCTCCGACGGGTCCACGCTGCTCTACTCGACCTATCTGGGGGGAAGTTCCTACGATTACTGCTACGGTATGGCGGTGGATACCACCCTAAGCGCCTATCTGACCGGCCGGACCAGATCCACGGATTTCCCGACGGTGAACGCCTACCAAGCGAGCTTGGCCGGTTCCAACTACAACGCCTTCGTCACCCGGTTCTCCTCCGACGGGTCGGAGCTTCTTTATTCAAGCTACCTCGGGGGCGGCGATGTCGATTACGGAAACGAGATCGTCGTCGATTCGGCTTTCTCCGCCTACGTTCACGGCTATACCAACTCCACCGATTTCCCCACCGTGAACCCTTACCAGGCCTCCCGGTACGGCTCCAACGAGGACGGTTTCGTGACCAAGTTCTCCTCCGACGGCTTCACGCTGCTCTACTCGACCTATCTGGGCGGGGGCGGCGAGGATTACGGCTACGGCATCGACGTGGATTCCCTTGGCTGCGCCTTCGTCACCGGCTACACCGATTCCACCACCTTTCCGACCGTTAACCCCTACCAGCCTTCCCGGGCGGGAGACGACGACGCGTATGTGGCCAAGCTTTCCTCGACCGGCTCCGAACTCCTCTATTCGACCTACCTGGGCGGAAGCGATACCGATCGAGCCTACGCCGTCGCCGTGGACTCTCTCGGCTCGGCCTACGTGACCGGCCGGACTCAATCCGCCGCGCCCGGCAACCTCTTCCCGGTCGTGAACGCCTACCAGGACATCCCGCACGGCGAAACCGACGTTTTCGTCGCCAAGCTGGGGAGCACCGGCTCGACGCTCGTCTACTCGACCTACCTGGGCGGGGCCGACGACGACTACGGCGAGGCCATCGCCATCGACTCGCAGGGAGCCGCTTCGGTGACCGGTCGGACCGAGTCCGACGCGAGCCCCTTCTTCTTTCCCGTCACCGCCGACGCCTACCAACCGGCTCCCCACGGGGATGTTGACGCCTTCGTCGCCACCATCTCTGCAGACGGGTCGCGCCTCGACTACTCGACCTACCTCGGCGGCAGCGGTCCCGATTCCGGTTACGGTATCGCGTGCAGCGTCGGAAGCCCTCTCGTCCGGATCTACGCTACCGGCCGGACCGAATCCAATAACTTCCCGACCTTGAACGCCTACCAGCCGAGTCGGGGAGGTTCCACCGACGTTTACGTCTTCACGCTGGTCAAACAGACCACTCCGACCCCGACTCCGAGTGCGACTCCGACGCCTTCGTCGACACCCACGCCCTCTGTTACCCCCACTCCCAGCGTCACGCCCACTCCGTCGGTCACGCCGACGCCCTCGGTCACCCCCACACCCTCCGCCACCCCGACGCCGTCCACCACACCCCCCCCATCCGCCACCCCCACTCCCTCGAATACACCCAGTCCATCGCCTACCCCGACCTCCTCTCCCAGCGCCAGCCCCACACCCTCCGTCACCCCCACGCCCAGCATAACCCCCCCCCCCTCCGTCACCCCC